>CALPPJ020000103.1 GCA_943325425.2 Bifidobacterium breve
AGGAAGTTAACGCCAGCAGTGCGTTCGCCATTGGACGAGGAGAATTCTGTTGACACCGGAAGAAGCGGTGTGGCTGGACGAACCCGAATCATCAATGCAGTTTCAGAAACTGCGCGATCGCTACGCCAATCTTCGATCGCTACGATGTTTGCAGTCGCCGAGGCACGCGTGCCAGCACCGCCATACACCTGACAATTAGTCGTATCACAAGTTTTTGCATACGAGTATCGACGATTTTCTAAGCCACCGCCCTGAGCCAACGCATACGAACGTGCCGCTACTGCTTGAGCCTTGAGCGCATTGATACCAGTGCCATTTCCACGATCGGCCCACGAGGCTGGAGACTCTCGCGGAATCACACCTCGCACATACGATTCAATTTCAACGTCATTGACGGTCCGATTTTCGCCAGACGTTCCGTTTGAGGCGTAGACGTTCCCCCGATAATGGCGCACTGCGCCCGCCGAATCACACACGCCCAACAATGAAGCTGCTGGAGTCGCCGGGTCATCGGCACCTGGCACTGAGAATGTCACTGAGGGCAAGCCCGCTGCAGTCGTCACCGTGCCAAGGCTGACCCAACTTGCCAACGAATCATTTGACGATGGACATTCAGCGACACCAGTCTTACCCCACACTTGGTAGGTGTACTGCCCATTTGCCGATGCAATTTCACGGGTGACCATTGATGTGAAATAACCAGGTGTCCCGCCAGCCCAAAATGCGTTCCCACCCGATGCGATCACCGCAGTCTGTAAATCGTCTTGCGCAGTCAACCGAACCGTCATGCGAGTTCCGGCAGGAATCGCGCCCATCACGGTGCCGCCATAGTAGTGATCAAGAATCCAGGTCCAGTCTTTTCCATAGACCGTGGCCCAACCCACGGCTCCGTATTGACTCAACCCGCGCCCATGTCCGTTGCCCTGACCTTCAATCACCATGGCCAGCCCAACATTGGGATCTCCGGGGGCGGCCTGCACGGAGGCGCTGGGCGCCAGCCACGACAAAGCCGTGGCCAGCAGAACTCCGCTCACAGCGGCAACGAGGGTTATACGAAAATGTTTCATGAGGGTTTACGAAGATGCTTCATGGTGTCACGAGCCCTCAAACCGTACCGATTCAGGCTGGTACTGTCCTGTCACTAAATACAAAAGACCTATTCAGAGGCTCTTTTTCCGTCAACGTGGGCACGCCAGAACGGCGATTTGATCAACGAGATCGTTCATCGGGTCTCCGCTATGGCCCTTGACCCATTGAAAATCGGGTCGCTGCGAAGTTGGCAAACTTTCATAGAACTCAATAAACGGCTTCCACAGGTCATCGTTGGCCACCGGCTCTTTTTTAGCGTTGCGCCAGCCATTGGCCTTCCACTTCACCCACCAGCGATCTTTAAAACAGTTCACGACATACGTCGAGTCGCTCACAATGATCAGTCGCTTAGTTTCAGCGGCCGCGATGGGTGCATTGGTCTTCAGTGCTTCAAAGGCCGCCGTCAATTCCATCCGTTGGTTGGTGGTTCGCGTTTCACCACCCGAACCAGTCCGTTCACCCGACGGTGCCAAGGCCCAAGCCCATCCTCCGGGCCCAGGGTTTCCGCTACAAGCTCCGTCGGTATACACGACGAGTGCGCGTTCAATTGTTGACGGATCGGTTGGGTGACTCATAAGCCGTACATATTCTCACAACCAATCCCGCATTGCCGTGACTCGTGCAAGGAACACCAAATTCGCCAACAGAACTCCTACCAATCGGTAACTCTGCGAGACTGACACCATGCTTTTTGACGGTTCCGTCCACCAACTCCCCGACACCGATCCCGGTGAAACTCAAGAATGGCTTGACTCTCTTGATTCGGTCATTGATGTTCATGGAAAGGTGCGGGCGCGTTATCTGTTATCGCGCCTTCTTGAAAAAGCTCAACAGAGTCAAGTCAGTTTTCCCGCCACAGTTTCAACTCCGTATGTCAACACCATTCCTCGCGAACACGAGCCTTGGTTCCCTGGCGATGAACACATTGAACGTCGCATTCGCGCGTTCATTCGTTGGAATGCCGCGGCCATGGTGGTGCGCGCCAACAAACACGCCGAGGGAATCGGTGGACACCTTTCAACATTCGCCAGTTCAGCCAGCCTGTACGAAATTGGTTTCAATCACTTCTTCCGCGGCAAAGATGATGGGACTGCCGGCGACCACATTTATTTCCAAGGTCATGCTGCACCCGGAATTTATGCGCGCGCATTTCTTGAAGGTCGCTTAAGCGAAAACGATCTCGATCATTTCCGTCGTGAGATTGCCCGACCCGGCCAAGGGCTGTCGAGTTATCCGCACCCACGACTGATGCCTGAGTTCTGGGAATTCCCAACGGTCAGCATGGGTCTTGGTCCAATTAGCGCGATTTATCACGCGCGTTTTAATCGCTATCTCATGAACCGTCAACTCGATGACACCAGCAACAGTCGTGTGTGGGCTTATCTCGGCGACGGCGAAACCGACGAGCCCGAAACGCTCGGCGCATTGTCGTTGGCTTCACGCGAACACCTCGACAACTTGGTGTTTGTTGTTAACTGCAACTTGCAACGGCTTGATGGTCCGGTTCGTGGCAACGGAAAAATCATTCAAGAACTTGAAGCAGTATTCCGCGGCGCTGGATGGAATGTCATCAAAGTCATCTGGGGTTCAAAGTGGGACAACTTGCTCGCGCAAGATAAAGATGGCGTGCTACTCAACCAAATGAACCAAACAGTTGACGGCGAATTTCAGCGTTACACCATCGAAGACGGCAACTACATTCGCGAGAACTTCTTCGGTCCCGACCCGCGCCTGCGACAGATGGTTGCGCACTTAACCGATGATGACCTCCGCACACTTCCTCGTGGCGGTCACGACTATCGCAAGTTGTATGCGGCCTATCGTGCTGCTGCGCAAAACCTTGGCAGCGGACGCCCCACGGCAATTCTGTGCAAGACCGTCAAGGGTTGGACACTTGGTCCCGATATTGAAGGCCGTAACGCAACGCACCAAATCAAGAAGATGAATGCCGAACAAATTCGTGCTCTTCGTGATCGTTTACATCTCCATGATGAGATTCCCGATTCAGCTCTCGTTGGCGATGTACCTCCGTACTTCCGTCCGAGTGAAGGTTCTGTTGAATACCAGTACCTCTTGGAACGCCGTCGTGCATTGGGTGGATCCATTCCGAAGCGCATCGTGCGCGCTCGTCGTCCACTTGAACTTCCAGCCGACTCAGTGTTCAGCGAACTTGATGGTGGATCTGGCGAGCAATCAGTCAGCACCACCATGGGATTCACTCGCTTGCTACGCAACTTGGCACGCGATGAGAAGTTCGGCTCGCGTGTTGTGCCCATCATCCCCGATGAAGCCCGCACATTTGGCATGGACTCATTGTTCCGCGAACTCAAGATCTACGCATCGCAAGGTCAAAAGTACGAGCCGGTCGATCACGACATGTTGTTGTCGTATACCGAGTCAACCGATGGACAAATTCTTGAAGAAGGAATCACCGAAGCCGGAGCCATGAGCAGTTTCATTGCCGCCGGAACTTCATATGCAACTCGTGGCGTGCCAACAGTGCCCTTCTACACCTTCTATTCAATGTTTGGTTTCCAACGAGTCGGCGACCTCATTTGGCAAGCAGCCGATATCCGCGCCCGCGGCTTCTTACTAGGCGCAACGGCCGGACGCACCACGTTGATGGGCGAAGGTTTGCAACATCAAGACGGACACAGTTTGGTGTTGGCGTCAACAGTGCCGGCCTGTCAGTCATATGATCCCGCTTTTGCCTACGAAGTTGCCGCAATCGTCAAGCACGGTTTGCACCGCATGTACGGCGATGCCAAAGGTCCAAACGGCGAAAGTGAACCAGACGTTTTCTACTACCTCACGTTGTACAACGAGAATTACATCATGCCTGCTCGGCCCGCTGGTGTTACTGATGCTCATATCGTGTCGGGCCTTTACAAATGGCAGGCCACACCAGCCGATAGCAATATCAAACATAATGCCACCATCTTGTTTAGTGGCTCGGCGCAAGGCGCCGCCATCGCTGCCGCCGAAGAACTCAAGTCGCGGTTCAACGTTGGTGTTGATCTCTGGTCGGCAACTTCGTATAAAACGTTGCGCGAAGATGCCTTGGCCGTTGAACGCGACAATCGTTTGCATCCAAGCCACCCCGACAAGGTTGCTCGCGTGACGTCGTTGCTCGGTGGATCAACCGATCCAATTGTGGCAGTTACTGATTTCATGAAGATCGTGCCCGAACAGATCGCTCGTTTCGTTCCGGGTCGATTGTTCACTGCGCTCGGAACGGACGGCATGGGGCGTAGCGATACTCGTGAAGCTCTTCGTTCTCACTTCGAAGTTGATATGCCCAACATCGTTGTTGCGGTGCTGGCGAGTTTGGCGCAATCAGGAGCGGTGGGAGCCGACGTCGTTGAAGGCGCAATTACTTATTACGAACTTGACCCTTCCCGCACCGACCCGTACATCGTCTAAACCTCTTGGGCGCGATAACACCTCGTTTTCGGTGGTCAATTTTCCCAACCACGCACCCAACTAGGCTGACGTCGTGACTTCACCCGACAATCAGCCCGATAGTCACGAATATTTCGCGACGCGCATGGCGCCAAACGCTGCCCGCGCCGAAGTCTGGCGTCATGTCGCCAAGTACCTATCAAAGTGGATTAATCCACACGGCGCACTTCTTGATCTTGCTGCTGGCTACGGCGACCTCACCGGGGCTGTCAATGCCTCTCGCCGAGTCGCTATTGATATCCATCCCGACTTAGCAACATTGGTGCCAAGCAATGTTGAAGCTCATGTCGGCGACGCCACCGATCTCACGCGCTTTGCCGACGGCGAATTTGCAACTGTCACTGCAAGTAATTTTCTTGAACACTTAGACGACGACTCAGTCACCCGTTGTTTGTCAGAAGCGATACGCGTTCTGCAACCAGGCGGGCTGTTGATTTTGATTCAACCCAACTATCGATTGTCGGCAGATACGTACTTTGATGACCCAACACATGTCACGATTTTTGATGATAAGTCACTCACCGAATGCGTCGTCAAAAATGGGTTCGAGCACATTCGTACCGAATCTCGATTCTTGCCGATGACCTTGAAGAGTCGACTCAGTGCCGGACACAAACTTGTACCGTTGTATTTGCGCCTCCCGTGGCGACCGTTAGCAGGCCAAATGTTGGTCATCGCCCGCAAACCATGATTATTCCTTAACAAAGCAAACCTCAGAGGACTGCCTTTCGTGCCGAATATGTGAATGTGATGAAAACCCGCGTCGTTCTCGCCTTCAGTCTCTTGGTGTCTAGTTTGATTACTACAAACCAACCTGTCGTTGCCGCGAGCAGTACAACAATCAATTTCACTCTCAACACAAGCGGAACGGTCGGCAGTATGGGTGTCGACGCGATTTACAACGGTGCCGGGGGCGGCGATTACGACACCATGGTTCGCTGGAGCGCCGACGGACGTCTTTGGAATTTTGATCGCACGATTGGTTCACCAACGTATGGCTGGAGAACCTCACAGACGAATGGCATCACTGTTGCTGGATCGGCCTCGGTTATGAGACTCGAGATTTATCCTCATCCGCCAACTAACTGCACCGGCGTCAACGAAAACGATCCGTGCTACTGGCAAACCTACGATCCATGGCAAGGCGACTTCGGCGGCGTACAAATTCAAGTGGACTCAACAATGGGATCAGATTGGCTCGATGTCGG
>CALPPJ020000104.1 GCA_943325425.2 Bifidobacterium breve
CGATTTCGGCTGGCGTTGCATTACGAAGTCAACACGAAACGTATGCAGAGTTGTTTGATCGAGCAGATGCTGCGCTTTACGCATCTAAGCGATTAGGTCGCAACCGAGTGTCGCTCGCAGATGAATCAGTGAAGACTTTCCAAGCCAACCAAATAAACACAAACTGAAACGGGAGTCGTCCGTAGGCGACGATCTGTTTCGAGAATGGCTCATCGCGCCAATCCCACACCATGTAAATGTTGCCCGGGTACACCGCAACAAAAAGTACGATCGCTGCCAAGGCGCCTTGCTTGCGATACTTCGGCCACAACAACATCGGACCAACAATCAGTTCGGCGACGCCGCTCAGGTACGTCCAGAAGCTTTCGCTGGGCGGCAACCATGGCGGAACGATGTCATTGAAGAATTTCGGGTTGACGAAGTGCATAACTCCGGCGAGCGTGATGAATGCACCTAACGCAGTAGCGATTCGCCCGACAGTTTTGGAAGTCATCTGGACAGTTTGGTGGGCATCAAACGTAGATCCTCCATCGTGCGCCCGGAGAGACTCGAACTCCCAACCGTCTGATCCGAAGTCAGATGCTCTATCCATTGAGCTACGAACGCATTTCGTAGGAAACTTGCGCCCACGAAAAGAAATGGCGCACTGGCAGGGACTCGAACCCCGAACCTTCTGATCCGTAGTCAGATGCTCTATCCATTGAGCTACCAGTGCAACGGCAATCAGCCTAGAGGGCTATTACGCAGGTAGAAACCTCGGCAACCCAGGATGTCAGGGGGCTGGGCACCAATTCGCAGTGCACCAGGGTCGCCACGAACCCGAGCGCTGCCATGTGAAATATGCCAACTTGGCGTTGACCTCGGGGTTCAGCAATTCTGAGGCATCAGTGATTCCGTAATTGCGCATCCATGACTTATGCGAATTCCAGTTCAATTGGAACAAACCAATACAGCACGAATTACGGCTGAGCGGATTCCATTTGCTCTCGCGATTCACAACAAAAAACGCGTTGTCTTCAAGTTCATCGGGCCACGCATCGCGCACAAACTTTTCGAGTTCGGCACGGGTAAACGTTCTCGTCGGTACGTACTTGGGTGGTTGTGTCGTTGTCGGTGCTGGTGTCGATGGTGCAGGAGCGACTGACGTAGCCACTGCGCCTTTTGGCAAACACAATTCTTGACCAGGCAACAATGTTGAACGCGACGTTTTGCCATTGGCTGCGGTGAGTTCAGAAATTTTGATGCCAACTTTTTTGGCAATGCCACTCCACGAATCACCTGTTTTCACGGTGTATTTACCCACACACACAATCTTGGCAACTGTCGTAGTGGTCACAGCATCGGCTTCAATCGACGCAGGTACTGCAGCACCTGGCGGCAAACAAATCTCTTGGCCCACCATCAATGGCGACTGAATCGTTTTGTTATTCGTGCCCGCAATCAAACTGGCTTTCACACCAGCGCGATCGGCAATACCAAACCACGAGTCTCCGGCTTGCACGATGTACTTCGATGCACACACTCGCTTGGGTGCTTCAGTGGTTGGTGCTGCTGTTTCTGGAACCGTGACCGGAGCCGTCGCCGCAACAGTGGTCGGTGCGACTGTTACTGGAGCGCCCGATGGCTCAACCGTAGATACGACAACGGTCGTGGTCGTGTCGCCGTTGGTATCAAACTGCACGATCGCCGCAGCCCCACCGGTCTCAGTAACGTCGACGGCATTGCCATCGCCACGCATGGCCCAGGCAATGGGGGCGATACACAAGCCGACCACGAACAAAGCGGCCAGTCGGCGCTTAAAGGGATCTCGGGGTCCTCGCGGAAACTGTCCACCCGACGGTGAACGGCGCTGGCGTCCCGACCCGTTCGACCAGAACTGATCAGTCACCGAGGATTGTTGGTAGGTGCTCATGATGTTGAGGCGGCCAAAACATATTTACCACCGACGTCAGTGTGGTCGTTTCGTCACACAATCGCAACAGAGCCCCCCGTCGCGAAGCCCATTCAATCCGGGTTTTCCACAGGATCGGGGGCAAAAAGCCCACCACAAAAGCAATGGCGCTTTCTTTTCCACAGTTCAGAAAAGATCGCGCCAAACGCCAACAAAATGGCGGAGAGGGTGGGATTTGAACCCACGGACCCCGTTTCGGGAGTCAACGTCTTAGCAGGACGTCCCATTCAACCGTGCTCTGGCACCTCTCCAAGGTGTAGCGGGTGAAGCCTACAGGTGGTCCTGAACAACTTCTCTAGCAACACTTGAGCGGAACGGGAGGGATTCGAACCCCCGGGCCTTTTGAGCCTTCCGCTTTCAAGGCGGATGCATTTGTCCGCTCTGCCACCGTTCCGCCTGTGAGGCTAGCGACAAAAAGCCCGAGAGCAATCGGGAAATCGCGGATAGCTATTTGCCGATTGTGGCCCGCATCTGCTCAACCCAGTCATCGGCTTGCTGCCAGCGCGAGTCGGCATGTTCTCGAGCCGTGTGCACATGCGACGAATGGGCCGGATACGAGCCCAAGAATTTGATCCCACCTTGTTTGGCATGAAGTGCCCGCAAAGCATCAGCGACGAGCTCATCGGCAATATGGCCTTCGAGATACATCACGAAGCAATAGTCGCCAAGCCCACCGTCTTTGGTTGGACGCGACAACAGATTGGTGATGTTGACACGACGAGCCGCAAATTCTTGCAGGATCGAAATCAAACTTCCAGGTTCGTCGGCACGCTGAAAAACCACGATGCCAGTGATGTCGTGGCCCGTCGGTGCCGGAATACCAGACTTCCCCACCACGACGAAACGCGTCTGATTTCCTTCGTGATCGGCAATATCGGTCGCCAGAATATTCAGCCCGTACAACGCAGCCGCATTACGTGGAGCAATAGCCGCAACTCCGGCAACGGCATTTGATGCAACTGTCTTTGCCGCATCGGCCGTGCTATTCGCCGCATGAATTTCGGCGTTACCTACGTTTTCACGTAAGTAACGGTGACACTGCGCAGTCGCGACCGGAATCGAAAGCACGGTTGTGACATCGGCAATTGATGTTCCGGGCATCGCCATTAAGCAATGCTCAATGTTGAGGACCACTTCGCGCTGAATCAACAATTCGTAATCAAATGACAAAGCGTCTTGGGTGAAGTTGACCGTTCCCTCAATCGAGTTCTCAATTGGCACAACACCGAAATCAAGGTCACCACTAGCAACCGCATCAAGAACATCGGGGACCGACCGGAACGCCACCAGCTCGCCACGGTCGAGATCGGGTTGTGAGCGCACGGCCTGTTCGGTGAAGGTTCCGAAAGGTCCCAAAAACCCCACCCGCAGTGAGCGGCCAGTCGGTTGCTGAGAATCAGTGGAAGTGTTCACAGTCGCCAAGGCTAGAGGCACGAGCGCTAAGTGGCAGGATGATTATGTGGATGTTGAAACCCTGCGCCAATTAATCGAGGGAGTTTCCTCTGGTTCCATCGCTCCTGATGACGCCGTCGAGCGTTTGAAGCGACTCCCCTTTAGCGATGTCGGCGACACGCTGGTTGATCATCACCGTCATTTACGCCAAGGCGCACCCGAAGCCGTGTATGGGCCCGGCAAAAGCCCTGAGCAGTGTGTTCTTATCGTGCGCGAACTTCTTGACCACGGCACTGGGCCTGTTCTCGTCACGCGCACCACGGTTGATCAGAAAAACGCCCTCGAAGCTGCAATCGGACAAGCCGAGACTGCAAACGGTTCAATGCTGTGGAGAGCACCCGAATCTTGGTACGCCGGAAACGCATTGGTGATCTCGGCAGGCACTGCCGATGTCCCGGTTGTCGACGAATGCATTTTGGCCTTACGCGCTCACGGAATTAGCGCCACACGAATCACTGACGTCGGAGTTGCTGGTTTACATCGCTTATTGAATCGTTTAGATGATGTGATGGCCGCTGATGTGATCGTTGTCGTCGCTGGTATGGAAGGTGCTCTCGCGAGTGTTATTGGCGGACTGAGCGGCAAGCCAGTGATTGCAGTGCCGACAAACGTTGGTTACGGCTCTGGTCTTGAAGGTGTCACTGCCCTCTTGGCAATGCACGCAACATGTGCCAACGGTGTCACCGTTGTAGGTATCGACAATGGTTACGGGGCCGCCTGTGCAGTGGCGCGCATTGTTCGTTCATTGCACCCAGATCTAACACAGGCGAAGTTCGCATGAGTACTGCGGCTTGGTTTCACTGTGGCGCTGGCACCGCTGGTGACATGACCCTGGCATCACTTGTTGATGCCGGCGCTGATTCATTGCAGGTCATCGACATTATTGGCGGGCTTGCACTTGATGACTACGCATTGATGTTTGAGCGCACTCAACGTGCTGGCGTGGGTGCAACGCGAGCCATCGTTGCAGTGCACGAACATGATCACCACGAACATGATCACCATCGGGCCTGGCGGGATATCAAAAAACTCTTAAACGACTCCGAATTGCCAACGCGAGTGCGCGACCGAGCCCAGAAAGTTTTTGCCGTTCTCGCCGAAGTTGAAGCAAATATTCACGGCGTTGCTATTGACGACATCGAGTTTCATGAAGTCGGCAGTATTGATGCGATCGTTGACATTGTCGGCGTATGCGCAGCGCTTGAGGTACTGAACATTGATCGCATCTTCTGCAGCAACATCGCGGTAGGTCACGGACACATCAAATCAGCACACGGAACTTTGCCTAACCCCGCACCAGCCGTCACGGCACTCGCGGCATTACGCGGTGTCACTTTGGTCGGTCTTGATGACCACCGCGAACTTGCCACTCCGACAGGTGTTGCGCTCATGGTCGCTCTTGCAGATTCATTTGGAGCTATGCCACCACTCACTGTGAGCAGCGTTGGTTACGGTGCCGGAACGAACGACATCCCCGGACGAGCCAATGTTGTCAAAGTTGTAATTGGTGAAACGTCAGAGCAAACCGTTCTTTCGGGTGCTGGACAAGATGTTCAATTACTTGAGGCAAACGTTGATGATGTGTCCGGCGAAGTCATCGCTCACACCATTGCCGAATTACTGAATGCAGGAGCCCATGATGCATGGGCGACTCCCATCGTGATGAAAAAAGGCCGCCCCGCATTTACTGTTCATGCGTTATGTGATCCTGCCCTCACCGAGAAGATTTCTGCTCTGCTGGTGTCAGAAACAGGAACACTCGGTTTACGGGGTTCGGTCATTCAACGCTGGCCGCAAACTCGCAATGAAAAGTCAGTCACGGTTCACGGACACACCATCCGCATCAAAGTCGGTACCGGACGAATCAAAGTTGAAAACGATGACGCTGTGACTGCATCGCGGGCATTGTCATTGCCACTTCGCGAAGTTTTAGCCCTGGCTGAACAAGCAGCCCGCCAACTCCATTAGCGAGAGCAGCAGTCACGATCTGATTGATTCGATCAGTTCCAAGTTCACCCGAGGCCCGCGCTTTTACTTTTCCATCTGCACCAACGATTGTGAAGAACGGGAAACCCGAAACTCCATACGCCTGCGCCGCATCCATTGCTTCAGAATCGGCCATCACTGGCCATGGCCAGGCTTTGTTCACAACCCATTGTGACGGTGGATAGTTCGGTCGATCACTGGCAACTGCGGTGCTCACAGCAATCACTTGCAAATCTGCGGGTACAGCCCCCGACTCTTTCCATTCAATGAGACGTGGAACTTCATCATTGCAATGAGGGCACCAGTGAGCAAGAAACACGACCATGTACGGCTTGCCGTTA
>CALPPJ020000105.1 GCA_943325425.2 Bifidobacterium breve
ACGCACGATCGCACTCACGTGCAAACCAGCCTTGTGAGCGAATGCGCCAGTGCCGACGTAGGGCGCTTGCGGATTCATTGGGCGATTCAAAACTTCCGCCACATGATTACTCACTGCTGTCAAACGATCAAGACGACCTTCTGGTAAACACTGGTAACCCAGTTTCAATTGCAAGTTCGGGATGACGGTGGTGAGATTGGTATTACCAGTGCGCTCACCCAGACCATTCAACGTTCCTTGCACATGACCAGCACCGCTGAGTACAGCGGCCATCGAGTTGGCAACTGCACAACCAGTGTCGTCATGGCAATGAATGCCGATCGTGACATCGTTGCCCACATGGCTCTTCACTTGAGCGACGATCTGTTGCACTTCGTGCGGAAGGCTTCCGCCATTGGTATCGCACAACACCAAGTGGCTTGCACCCTTCATCACCGCTGCTTCAAGGGCGCGTAGTGCGAATTCTTCGTTGCGCTTAAAACCATCAAAGAAGTGCTCCATGTCAACTAGCACGCGACGTCCGTTGCCCTTGAGGTATTCAACCGAGTCGGCGATCATCGCGATGCCTTCTTCGAGGGTTGTCTGCAACGCGTTGATGACGTGATAGTCCCAGCTTTTTGCCACGATGCACACGGCACTGGTGTTGGCATCGATGAGGTGACGCAATGTTGCATCATCATCAACTTTTCCTTTGGGGCGACGAGTTGAACCAAAGGCAACCAAGGTGCTCGTGGTGAACTTCAACTCTGTTGCCGCGCGAGCAAAGAACTCAATGTCTTTCGGGTTCGCTCCAGGCCAGCCACCTTCGATGTAATGCACTCCCAAGTAATCGAGCTGTTCGGCAATACGAAGCTTGTCCTCAACCGATGCCGAGACGCCCTCTACCTGTAGGCCGTCGCGCAAGGTGGTGTCGAATACTTCGATCATGTTCATTGGCATGTTGTTAGTCATGTTGCTCATGGGTTTTCTCTCTGTGGTTGAGGTTCATTCCGAGAAACAGAAAAGCCGCCCGGTGGGCGGCTGACTGCGCACGAGAACGAACCCGTGCGCTAGCGAATAATGATGATGGCTGCAGTGTTACGGGAAGTAGTCACGGCGTTCATTGCTTCTCAGTCAACAGGATTCTGCGCCCAGTGTCAACGCCAAGGCGATATTTCTGAAGCTTCCGAGTTCATCGTGATTCTCGGTAAGGTTCGGGAATGGCCGAACCAAAGCGCGAACTCTCCCCCGGTATGCAGGAACAACTTGATCTTGGCTTCGTATTCGGTGGACTCGCCACGTTTGGTCAGCGCCCTTTTTTGACTGAGCCATCACAACTCGATGAGTGGCAACCTGATGTCGCCATCGTTGGTGCGCCCTACGACAACTCAACGACTAATCGTCCCGGCGCCCGCTTTGGCCCGCGCGCTATTCGCTCACAGGCTTACGAACCTGGCAGCTATCACATGGACTTGAGCATTGAGATTTTCGATTACCTCGAAGTCGTCGACTTTGGTGATGCGTATTGCCCTCACGGTCAGACCGATGTCAGCTTGGCCAATATCAAAGCCCGCGTCGGCGAAGTTGCCAGTCGCGGAATCATTCCGATCACACTTGGTGGCGACCACTCCATCACGTGGCCCGCCGCAACCGCAGTTGCTGAGGCCAAAGGATTTGGCAACGTTGGCATGGTGCACTTTGATGCACATGCCGACACCGCCGACATTCTTTATGGCAACTTGGCAAGTCACGGAACACCGATGCGCCGACTCATCGAGTCAGGTGCAATTCCGGGCAAGAACTTTGTGCAAGTTGGTTTGCGCGGTTACTGGCCACCCAAAGAAATTTTCGACTGGATGCGCGAACAAGGAATGCGTTGGCACACCATGGACGAAATTTGGCAACGCGGATTTCAAGCGGTGATGAAAGATGCAGTGACCGAGGCTTTAGCGGCTGCCGACAGTTTGTACATCTCGATTGACGTTGACAGTCTTGACCCATCGTTTGCTCCCGGAACTGGAACACCCGAGCCAGGCGGAATCATGTCGGCAGATTTGTTACGCATGGTGCGCACGTTGTGTCTTGAACACAATGTGGTCGGCATCGACATTGTTGAAGTTTCACCGGCCTATGACGTGAGCGATCTCACTGTCAATGTGGCACACCGCTTGGCGTTTGAATGTCTGGCCGGCCTTGCAGCCCGCCGACGCAATCAACAATGACTTAGTTTTTCTGGTGGCGAAAACGTGCGGATTTCCGCACGTTTTCGCCACCAGATTCACCAAGGGTTATTTGGCGAGTTCGCACCAGTGGGCGTACTTGGCTTCTTGGCCACGCACGACGCGCCCATACATCTGACCAATAGCAGTTGTTGCTGGGCCAGGTGCCGGAACTGAACGATCGTCGACCGATGCAACTGCGCTGACTTCAGCAGCAGTACCGCACACAAAGATTTCGTCAGCGATGTACAGGTCACTACGGGCAATGTTGTCAATGCGAATATCGATGCCAAGATCGCGACCGATTTCCATCACTGAGTTCTGGGTGATTCCCTCAAGTGCACCAGCCGACAACGGAGGCGTCAAGATGATGCCATTACGTGAGCAGAAAATGTTTTCGCCAGTGCATTCGGCAACAAGGCCGTTCGGAGCCAACATGATGGCTTCGTCGTAACCAGCGCGCAATGCTTCAACTTTGGCCAACGATGAGTTGACATAGTTACCAACAGTCTTGGCTGCCGGCGGCATAGTGTTGTGATCGTGGCGGGTCCACGAAGAAATCTTCATACGGACACCCTTGGTTAACGCATCGTCACCCAAGTAAGCACCCCAAGGCCAACAAGCAATCGCTACATCAACCTTGCACGGCAATGTGTTGAGTCCCATTTCGCCGTAGCCGTAGTACGCCAACGGTCGCACGTAACACGACGGCAAACCAGTAGACGCAACGGTGTCTTTGGTGGCCTGAATCAGTTCTTCAACGGTGTACGGAATTTCCATACCAAGAATGTGGGCGCTGCGGAACAAACGCTCGATGTGCTCGGTAAGGCGGAAAATCGCGGTGCCCTTCGACGTTTCGTAGGCACGGATTCCTTCGAAAACTCCGGTGCCATAGTGAAGTGTGTGGGTGAGCACGTGTACTTGTGCCTTATCCCAATCGACCAATTCGCCGTTCATCCAAATTTTTGGGGTGGGGATCAATGTGGGCATTGCGGACTCCGTTCGAAAGTTCTGTTAGTGAGATTAGTTGGTAACGAGTTGGGCTTAGCCCTTAATTCGGGCTGCGATCGCGTCAGCGATCTCAACTGTGCTTCCGGTAACTGGGTCGGCGCAAGCTGCACGAATACGATCTGCAGCCTGACTTTCACCCAAGAAATCAAGCATTAAGGCCGCCGACAAAATTGCTGCGGTCGGATTCGCTTTGCCAGTTCCGACAATGTCGGGGGCCGAACCGTGCACTGGTTCAAACATGCTGGGGCCTGTACGGGCGGGGTTGAGGTTGGCCGACGATGCCAAGCCAATGCCGCCCGAGACTGCTCCACCGAGGTCGGTCAAAATGTCACCAAACAAGTTGTCGGTCACAATGACGTCATAACGATGTGGGTCTTGCACGAAGTAGATACATGCGGCGTCAACGTGGTTATACGCAGTTCCGATATGCGGGTATTCGGCGGCGACATCATTGAAGGCTCGCTCCCACAAGTTGCCAGCGAAAGTGAGCACGTTGGTTTTGTGCACCAATGTGACGTGCTTGCGCTCACGCTTGTTTGCCAATTCAAATGCGTAACGAATGCAACGCTCAACACCCATACGAGTGTTGACACTTCCTTGCGTCGCGACTTCGTGAGGGGTGCCCTTACGCAACACTCCACCTTCGCCCACATACGGGCCTTCGGTGTTTTCACGAATACAAATGAAATCGTGCGGCTTGGTGTGACCAGGCGCAGTGCCAATGAATGGACGCTGGTTGATGTACAGATCAAGCTCGAAGCGCATCTTGAGCAACAAGCCACGCTCGATGACTCCAGGCGGAACATCGGGGGTTCCGACTGCTCCAAGAAGAATGGCATCGAAGGCCCGCAACTGGTTCAACACCTCATCGGACAAGATTTCGCCATCGCGCAAGAATCGTGCTCCGCCGAGGTCGAAATCGGTGGTGTCAATGTTGACTCCAGCCGCTCGGACCACTTTGAGGGCCTGGATAGTGACTTCGGGACCAATTCCGTCTCCGCCGATCACGGCAATACGGTGCGCTGTTGTTGCTGCCATAAGTCCCACATCGTAGGGGCTACGGCGTCAACCCAAACATTTCACGACGACTCGGGACTTTGGGTAGCCCGCTGTCCTGCACTGATAGACGAGTTCGAGCCCTGCCAACGCAAGGTTTCCCGCCTGGCGTTACCCTATGGGCATGGCCCAGGTACACCACCTCACCCAAACCGCTCTTGAGCGACTTCAGGCAGAATTTCACGACCTCACGACCCGAGGCCGCATTGAAGTTGCCGACAAGATCGAACGTGCCCGCGAGATGGGCGACCTCAAAGAAAATGGCGACTATCACGCCGCCAAAGATGAGCAAGGTCATATGGAAGGCCGCATTCGCCATCTTGAGTCGATTCTTGAAAATTACGAACTTGTTGAAACCGAAGACGGCGATGTTGTCGGACCCGGCAAGCTCGTCACTCTCTCAATCGATGGCGACGAACCCGAGACGTATTACCTCGGCTCTCGCGAAGAGAAGTTCGCTGGCGCAGCAACCATGACTCCCGAGTCGGCGCTCGGTCAAGCAATTCTTGGACGCCGCATTAACGAGACCGCCGAATACGAAACACCCAACGGTTCAAAGTTGAGCGTGACGATTATCAGCGTGGAGCTGCCCTGAATTCAAAAACTTCCAGCAACGAAACTGGCATTCCCCCACTGCCTCCTGGACGAGATATCGAATTACCGGGTCGTGGAACGACGTTCGTTCGCGAATTACCAGGCCCGCATCCTGACGCACCAGTGGTGTTGTTGTTGCATGGCTGGACTGCAACTGCCGATCTCAACTGGTTTGCGGTGTACGAAACACTCGGAAAACATTTCCGAGTCATTTCATTAGATCATCGCGGTCACGGTCGTGGTATTCGCACGCGCAAACCATTCCGATTGGCCGATTGCGCCGACGATGCTGCGTGTTTATTAGCCGAACTCGGAATCAAGAAAGCGATTCCTATTGGCTATTCAATGGGTGGACCGATCGCGTTGTTGATGTGGCGTCGCCACCGCGCCGTCGTTGATGGATTGATGTTGTGCGCAACCGCCGGAAGTTTTGCTCATAGCCGCGGCGAACGTATGGGCTTTCTCGGACTTACTGGAATGGGTGCACTCGCCCGCCTGACTCCTTCTACTGCAAAAGAGTGGTTAACCGAGCGTCTCTTCTTGCGACGTAAAGCATCGAAGTGGGGTCCATGGGCCATGAGTCAGATTGAGTTACACGATTGGCGCATGGTTCTCGAAGCTGGCCAGGCAATCGGCAATTTCTCAGCCCTTGACTGGTTACCAGAAATTGATGTTCCGACTTCTCACATCATCACATTGCGTGATCCAGTAATACCTGTGCACCGACAATTGAAACTGTATTCCGAGATACCGCAAGCTAAAGCAGTACGCATTGATGGCCAACATGATGCGATTGTTGCGCTCGCACCCAGCATGGGTCAGATGATCGTCGATGGTGTGAACTCAATTATTGAAC
>CALPPJ020000106.1 GCA_943325425.2 Bifidobacterium breve
AAACGAAAAAGTCCTCCTTATTTCAACCCAAGACGATGCCCAAATCATTCAAAAAGATATTGATTTCCATACCGAAGTACCATGCCAACTTGCACGACACATCACCATTGCCGAAGCTCTGGAAATTCATGATCTTTCAAGAATTGTTCTCGAAGACCGAATCTCATTGATAGTTCTGGATAACGAGGCAGTGAGAAATTCAAAGATCATTGAAGCCATCACTCCCCTGCATTCACGCGGAGTCCGTATCAGAACTCAGCTCGCGTTTTACAACAACTGGATTGGCAAGGTGCCAGTGCGTGAGTTGGGTGAAACTGCACTTCTTTTTGATGTGCGTGAAATTCATCATGTCGGCTATTCGCGGGTTTCCCGAATGCTCGATATGGCTATCGCTGGACTTGGGTTGGTTGCATTGGCGATCGCTATCCCATTTGTCTTGATTGGGAATTTTCTCGGCAACAAAGGTCCACTCTTTTACGCACAAGAACGTGTCGGAAAAGGTCAAACATCATTTCGTATTCTCAAATTTCGGTCGATGACACCGGGTAGTTCAGTTGGAGAATGGACCAAAAAGAATGATTCGCGAGTCACCACATTCGGCAAGTTTCTCCGGCTTACCCATCTTGATGAATTACCTCAGGTTCTGAATATTCTCCGTGGCGATTTGTCAATCGTTGGACCACGTCCCGAACAAGACCATTATGTGAATCAGCTCGCCAAAACTATCCCTTTTTATCATTCGCGTCATCTAGTCCGCCCCGGGCTTACGGGGTGGGCTCAGGTGAATTACCCATACGGCGCCGATGAAATTGACGCTTTTGAAAAGTTGCAATATGAATTCTGGTATTTACAAAATCAATCAATGTGGCTTGACCTTCAAATTATTGCTCGCACTTTTAGACATGTCCTAGGATTTAAAGGTCGATGAACACTCCAGTCACAATTATTCTTCCGACACTCAACGAACAAGGCCACATACGTGATTGTCTTGAGAGTCTCAAAAGGCAGGATTACTTAAATATCGTCGAGATATTGGTAGTTGATGGTGGCTCAAAAGATGACACTCACGCCATCGTTGAAGCTGAAGGCGGAAATATTCGCCTCATCAACAATCCCAGAATGACCGCGGCAGCCGCAATGAATATTGGCATTCAGGAATGCTCAACTGCGGTTTATGTACGAGTTGATGCTCACACGCTTTACGCAACGGACTACGTTTCCCGAAGTGTCAAGACCTTTGAAGAATCAGACGCAAAAGTAGTGGGTGGGCCGATGCGACCTATCGGTACAAATGCATTCGGGCGTGCCGTGTCAGTTGTGACCACCTCTCCACTCGGCGTTGGACCAGGGCGATTTCACTACAGCGAAAAACTTGAAGAAGTTGAAACTGTTTACTTGGGTATTTTTGACCGAGACTTCGTGATCAAAGTTGGCGCATACGACGAGACTCATCTTCAGTGGGCTGCAGAAGACCAAGAACTCAATTACCGAATTCGTAAAGCTGGTGGAAAGATACTGCTTGATCCGCGGATCAAGTCAACTTACTTTCCTCGAGATAGTGCTCGGGCCCTTGCGAGGCAGTATCACAACTACGGAATGTGTAAGGCCTCAACATTAGCCAAACATAAAACTCTTCCTTATTGGCGTCCAATGGTTCCTGCATTAATGGTGTTGCTCTGCATACTCTGGATCCCCTTAACAGTATCCATTGGTTTTCCTTTGCTTTCTCCAATTCCTTTCCTCTTGTACTTCGGTGGTGCATCGCTATTTGGCCTACAGATGAGCAAAAAGTCTGAAGTTTCCTCGTTTGACGTCACGGCTGCAATAACAATCTGCCACTGGAGCTACGGTCTCGGATTTTGGCGAGGAGTTTTCAGAATTCTTACTTTTCGAAGGTTTGACATTAAGCCCAAGGACGGCCGCCGTTAAGTGAACGGGTTCTATCTCCACAATATTTTTATGGAGTACTGTCTTTTGAGTGTTCTGTTCCTTCCATAAATTCTTGATAGCCCTTCAATTGAAGGATTGCAATGGACCAATCTGAAGTTATCAATCGCCATCTAAGTAAGCGATTCAAAGTATTGCTTGATAGAGCGACCGATAGCAGAATCAAACGATTCCTTTTTTCATCTTTGATTTTCTTTGTTTGCTTCGGATATTGGTCGATCGCAACACCAATGTTCGCTGTTCCGGACGAACCAGCTCATCTTGTTCGAGCATATGGTATTTCGGCTGGAGACTTTTCGGGGGAACCCCAAGCCAAAGGTGAACCGATTTATTCAGTCCCGAAAATTCTCACAACAGAAGTCTGCTTTGCTCGCAATCCTGATCAAACGGCTAATTGCCTTGCCTTCCCGAAAACAAACGAACAAGTTCTTACAACATCGTCGGCTGCCACGTATCCACCTTTTTCGCACTTGTTGTTTTCGCTGCCTTTTTTCCTCAGCAACGGACTCACTGCCCTATATGCCTCACGCCTTATTGGCGCATTCGTTTGTGCTTTGCTTTTTGCTCTCGGATTGGATTCGCTTTCGCGGATTAAGGGGTCTAACGCACTGACTGCTGGGGTCGCATTGGGTTTAACCCCAATGGTCATGCTTTCGTGCGCAACGGTCAACCCCAGTGGAATGGCAATCGCCGCCGCATTTGCTACTTGGTCTGGCGGCCTTGCAATTTCAAGGTTGGATAAAAACCTTATTAACACCAAGATGGTCGCCAGCCTGATGTTTCCACTCACGATTTACCTCGCGATCAGACGAGACTCGATGCTTTGGGGAATCGCCATCATGGCATGCCTCCTCATTCTGATCAGTTGGTCAACGATCCTGCATCTACTCAAAAAACTGTCAGTACTATTCTTCATTGGAGTACTTAGCGCAGAACTTTTACTGCAGTTTTTCGTTTGGGGAGGCCCGGGCGGACAAGGCCTATCTGAGTCGGGACCAATCATGAGTGGCTCTCAGACTGGCGATACACACGCCGCTTTTGGCAGCCTTCCGAATTACTTCAACGAGGCCATAGGTGTCCTCGGTTGGCTAGATACTCGAATGCCAGATTTTGTCTATCTCTTGTGGGGATCAATCTTTATTGGACTATTCCTACTAGCGGCATCAGTCGCTCAAATTCGATTGCGGCTTTCAATGCTTGTCGCATTTTGTGTCTTTGTCGTGTTACCGGTCAAAGTTGGATCTGTCCAGTTTCCCTATTTCCAAGGCCGCTACGCCCTTCCACTTCTCATCGGGGCTCCGCTACTCGCCACATTCAGCCTGAAAGATTCGGCCGATTCAATCCTTGGAAATTTCAGATCAATCCGCACAGTTTCTATTTTCATTTGGGCTCTAGGTATCGTCGGGTTTTTCCAAGCAATACGCCGTTACACCGTTGGACTCAGTAGTCCTTGGACCGATCTCGCTCACCCGAAATGGAATCCACCTATTTTGTCAACGCATTTTCTTTTGCTGACTTACCCTCTGTTTTTACTAGCGCTCTTTCTGTGGCTAGTCAGGTTGTTTACAACCAACCGAGTAAACAACCTGTAACACGACCTAGAAATTGTGACTCAGAAATTTCTATGCGATTGTTTGAAACGCAACAAATATGTCATGCTCGACGGTCCAATTGAAACCATTTTCTACCGCCCAATCAACTAACACTTTCCTCTCTGGGTAATCAGAAAATTCGAAGTTGCTTGGGTCAAAGCACCGAAAGTCGTCTACGAATATTGAAACCTGACCGAGACGGGAAAGATTCTCTTTGATTACCTGTAGTTCGCTCATGATTGGAGTATCAACTTCACCTTTGAAAGTCCCGCCTGCGGAGTAATGTCCGTCTAACCAAAAAGCGACGTCACCGCTCAGGTCATTCAGGATTTGACCAAATAGTTCTTCTGAGGTTCCATGATGTACCGAGATGTTCTCCCTACCTATGAACCGTCTCCTTGCCAAATTCACAAACTGCAATTGAGGCTCGATTGAGTGAACATGAGACGCCATACCAGCAAGTTCATCAGTTGTATCGCCCATCCATGTCCCGGTTTCTACCCAAGTCATTTTCGAAATCGAATAACGCCTAAGTACTGCAATCTTCACCGCTTGCGGGGCTGGCACTGACCACTCCAACGATTTCCACTGACTCAAAGCCAGAATCATCCGAGTTTTCTTCCGAATAGCTGCGGGGATTAACGAACTGATTTTTGTGCGACAACTCATTGCTAATCATCCCACACAAAGACAGGCTCGAAAACTTCTTTCAATATCTGTTCTATGATCAATACGTGCCCCGACTTGACCTGAATCTCGACGGAGGAATCGGCAACTTACTTTTCCAATATTCGGCCGCACTGAAATTGCAAAACCACTTCGAATTCAAGGTTTCTTTGAAGGAACTTTCGCCCGGGCTCATTAAGAGGTTAGAAAAATACGTCGGCGAAATTGAATTCTCTACGTCAAGGTTTAGGTCAGGCAGTCATTTTGCTCAAACTTCAAATTTGGGTCGCTTAACAACGAAATGGGAACCCAGTTTTTCGCCCTGTGAAACGCATTACTCAATACGCGTCCGATTTCTCAAGGGTTATTTCCAACACCCTTCTTGGTACCAAGATTCCCTAGAACTTGTGTTGAAGAAGCTAGACACTCACCGAGAATCAGCATCGCTTCACATGCCCAGAAATCTGACGGCGATCCATCTTCGAAGATCTGACTATGTTCGCCTTGGATGGGATTTACCGATGAATTACTACGACAAGGCATTGGCGATTGATAGCAACATCAATCAGGGGCCTATAGCAGTATTTTCAGATGACCAGATGATTGTTGACCTGTTTGAGCAACGCCTGTCTGCCGCGGGATTGACCATCCACAATAATGCTGATTCCGTCGCTTCTTCGGCGTTTAATGATTTCTTCACTATTGCGAACGCCCAGAGAGTAATCATGTCCAACAGCACATTTTGTTGGTGGGCGGTCAAGTTAGCCCAGTCTTCAAATAGCGAAGTTGTCGCTTATTGTCCATCCACTTGGTTACCTGACCAGAAATCAAACGTGCTCATTGACTCAACGTGGATTAAAGCTTGATCATTCAGCAAAATTGTTGACATTTCTAGCGACAGTATTTTTGAAGAAGAGGTAGGCAGATCCTGCCACCATCACGTTTGCAACTAGGTTTGTGAACGCAGCTCCTATTGATCCATATTCAGATGTCAAAATCAGATGAGATGTAATGCTGCTAATCAGTCCTATTGATAGAGCAGCGAGTGATCTTGACGGACTCTTCACGGTTAACCAAGCAATAAAAATTGAGCCGACAGAATTCGGTATCACTGAAAAGGCCAGGATCCGAAGCGGAGTTTCAGCATTTGCATAATCTGCCCCAAAAACATATGGCAACAAAGAAGCAACAACTTGCAAAACACTCACTGCTAAAAGGCTATAAATGAAAATTGATTTGACTAACTTGAAAATTTCACTCATGGAATTAGTCTTTGCAAATTTGGAAATCTTTAGAACAATGACCGTACCTACGGGGACCAAGAGAAATTCAGCAAAACGGACCCCTACAGAGAATGTTGCCACTTCGTCCTGACTTCGCAACGCGGATATGAAAATTGGATCGGTACGGGAAAGCAAAAGTCCCACCGCCCCTGAAATCGTAACTACCGAACTTACTCTCCAATGAAGTTGCTGCTGAGCATAGATATTT
>CALPPJ020000107.1 GCA_943325425.2 Bifidobacterium breve
CAGCGCCGCTGGATTTTCTCGTTTTCGCAAGCTAGATATTGAACATTCACTCAACGCGTTTTACGAAGTACGACCTTAAAGAGTCATAAGAAAGTTCATAACTTTCCTAAGGGGGAATCATGAGTAGTGATATCACGATTGAAGAAGTTAAGACGGCCAGTTCTGCGCTCAGCATGTGGGCGCACATCGCAACTGTCGGTGCCGATCAAGAGCCAGACGTCGTTCCAGTGCATCCCTGCTGGGACGGAGAAACACTGTGGATCATGGTGGGATTGACATCAACCAAGACCCGAAATGTCGCAGAGAACCCTCGCGTCGCTCTTCATTGGCAAGTTACCGAGAATGGCGATGGAGTAGAAGTGTGGGGAACAGCACGCGTCCTCAGCGACATCGATACAAAGCGTCGACTTTGGACCGGCGTATTTGATTACGACCTCAATGGCTTCGCACCAGGTGGACCCGATAACAGCCCCGACACAGCATTCATGGAGGTCACTGTCGAACGTGCCCTAGTCATGAAGATGTACGGCATGGGTGGCATGCAGCGCTACTCACGCGCATAGGGAGAAGAGACGCAATGGCCCGTCTGAGTAATCTCTCCCGAAGCCTGAATGGCAAATTTGCCATTGTGACTGGCGCTGCCAGTGGGATGGGTCGCGCGACTGCTTTTCTTCTTGCTGATGAAGGAGCGAGTGTAGTTGTGGTCGATCTTGATCAATCCAAAGTTGACTCAGTCGTTCTTGAAATCCAGAGCGAATACGGAGCTTTACGAGCTATTGGCTTCGCTGCTGATGTTCGCGACACTGACCGTCTACAAGTCATCGTTGATCAGACTGTTGCGACATTTGGTGGAATAGACATTGTCATCAACAATGCCGGTATTTCTCTGACATCAGCGGCAACATCAACTAACGATGATTTCTTAGCAGCGTGGGATACCACTTTGGCGATTAATTTGTCGGCGTACATTCATCTCGTTCGGGCCGCACTTCCGCATTTAAAGAATTCATCATCGGGCCGCATCGTCAATGTCGCGTCGACTGAATCAATCGTTGCAACGCCGACACTGTCGGCTTACTCTGCGTCTAAGTCGGGAGTGACTGGGTTAACGAGAAGTTTGGCAGTGGAGTTGGGTAAAGACGGGATCACTGTTAACTGCATCTGTCCTGGACCAGTCAATACTGGCATGACTGATGCAATCCCGGCCGAAATGAAAAGTAAATATGCGCAACGCCATGTAGCCCTGCGACGATATGGAGAACCAGAAGAGGTCGCCCATATGACGGTGAGCTTGTGTATGCCAGCGATGAGTTTTGTGACTGGCGCGTCAATCGTCGTTGATGGCGGCATGACGATTCGTCACACATGAGCGACGAAGCAAAACTCGATAAGAACTTCTAAAGCGCTGGGTCAATGATTCCAGTGAGTCCAGTTGGTTCATGTGGGCCAAGGATCAACTGTTCAAGAATGCCAACTCCTTGATGCGTCACTCCTTGAGCATCGGTCATCGTGGCACGACACAAAGCCTGAATATGAATATTTCGAGGATCACATGGGTTTTGTACTGGCAGAGTCCAACGTTCGGAACCGACTGCGAGTTCGCCCTTCCAATGTCCATGACCCCACTCGGGGTTGCCGTACCCAATTCCGAGCATGTGGAACTCGTACAACGGCTCCAAGACAATGGAGTGAGTTGCTGAAGCTTCATCAATCAGATCAATGGAAAATTCCTGCGCCCACCGAGTTCCGGGGCGCCATGTGGTTGAATACTCAACCTGCGTCATTTCGTGAGCCGCTTGATCTCCGTCGGGAATGATGAAGCCAGTCTCATGCCAACGTTTGCCCGAAGCGTATTCGTTGACATCAAAATGGGTCGCAAAGTTTTCAAAATTGATCGGCGCCCACAGCCAGTAAAACTGTCGCTCACCTACAGGCGCACCCATATCGGCGCTCGGTCCGACTGGTCGAACTCCCCACGAACGATCGCGCGATCCGTACGTTGAAGCTGCATTCACTTCGTGACGCAGTCCATCAACCTCAATCCATCCACTCCAATGACCGAACTGAGTCATTCGGGTGTAGTCGAACACAGTGCGTTGACCGGCTTTCACCAAAAAATGGGGTTCTTGAATCGGCCCACTTCGAGCAGTAAACACAAGATCAGCCTTAATCGCGTGTTCATCGCTATCAACCAAGATTTGATGACGCTTCATGGGCTCAAGCACATTGACTTGAATAGGACCCACAAGATTTGTCCGAGCCCGATCAGGATGAGCGCGACACGACGCATGGATTGAGATCTGCTCTTTTCCTTCAATCACTACTGAAAACGATGCATCGGCGACGTGTCGATTCGGATATAAGCCCATCGCCACTCCGAAGTACAAGGATGCGTCAGCTCGATATCCATTGAAGAAATAGCGGTCGTAATGATTTGGATCGCTGGAGCCGGTTTCGTTCACTGGTTGGCTTCCCGAGTGGATGGGGTAATCGTCAAAAGAAGTGAGCATGATGTGACCGTAGTCCTAACAGGTGGCACTCATGAACCCATACGCCTACTGTGGGTTCATGAGTTCGCCAGACGTTGCCCAAAAAGCACGACAGATCAGTCCTGCTGGGTACATCTGGGTTACTCGTTTCGCTCTGATTTTGTTGTGTGTCATCGTCGTGAGTGGGGCAGCGGTACGACTCACCGGCTCGGGGCTCGGGTGTTCTGATTGGCCCCGTTGCAACTCCGAAAAGTTCATTGATGTGTCGACGACGCATGGAGCCATTGAGCAGATCAATCGATTGTTCACCGGGTTGGTCACTGCCATTGTCATCGCCGCAGTTTTGGCGGCCCGTTTTCGAGTTCCGTATCGCAAGGACTTGGTGTGGCTCTCGTGGGGACTTGTTGCAGGAGTTATCGGTCAAATCGTGCTCGGGGGAATTGTGGTTCTCACGGGTCTAAACCCGGTTGCGAACCAAGGTCATTTCCTGTTGTCAATGATTCTGGTGGCCAACGCTTTAATCCTTCATCAACGTGCCAAGAATGATTCCGTTCCAAATCGGCTCTGTAACTTGTCGCCAATTCAACGCTTGATCCGAATCGCAGTAACTGTTGGTTCACTCGCCATCGTTACTGGCACCGTGGTGACCGCCTCTGGACCACATGCAGGAGATGAAAATGCCAAACGACTTGGTTTTGCAATTACGACCGTGGCCCGAATTCACGGAATCACTGTCCTCGTGACGATTGCACTGCTGATTGCAATCGCACGGTTCGCTCGGACGAAACAACTTCGTCTTCTTTATACGCCTCTTGAGACCGTCATCGTGATTGGAATCTTGCAAGGAACAGTTGGCTATGTGCAGTATTTCAACAACATCCCTGCATTGTTAGTAGGCATCCATATTTTTGGCGCAACTGTGTTTTTCTTGGCTTTAGTTCACCTGTGGATGGTGGCAAATCAGATTCCAGATGCCAATCGCGAAACCACAGTTCGAAATTCAGCAATCGTTTCGTAAATGATTTCTTGAACTGGTTTGACTGATTCAATTCGTCCCATGACTTGACCAGTTAGTGCAATCGCGGCTTCCATATCTCCGCCGAAGTAGAGATCAAGGGCTCGTGACATTTCCGTCAGCGGAACATGATCTTGTTTTTCTAACAGAGTTGTCTTCTCAGTGCGCAAAGCGCGCAGACCAGGCCGCGATAGACGATTCAAAAACACTGTGTCAGTTTCGGCTCCATTGACAATTGAGTTTTTCCAATTGTTGTGCACCGGCGACTCGGCAGCAGAAACCATTCGAGTTCCCATTTGCACACCTTCGGCGCCAAGGGCAAAAGCAGCGGCCATCGAAACTCCATCACATATTCCGCCCGCAGCGATAATCGGTAGCGACACTTTCGATGCGATCAACGGCAACAGCACCATTGTCGAAACGTCCTGCGGGTTCTTAAAACCTCCGCCCTCGCCACCTTCGACCACAAGCCCATCAACCCCAGCATCAACTGCTTTGAGAGCAGCAGCCAATGTCGGGACGACGTGAAAAACAGTAAGACCAGCAGCCTTTAACTGACTTGTGTATTGCTGTGGGTTGCCCGCTGAGGTCGTCACAAACTTGACACCTTGCTCCACCACGAAGTCCACAATTGAAGGATCACGAACGAATAATTGCGCGATGTTGACACCGAAAGGACAGTCGGTCAGTTCGCGCATACGTAAAATCTCTTGTCGAACATTGTCAAGTTCACCGGACGAGGTTTCAATAATTCCGAGAGCACCAGAATTACTGACGGCAGAAGCGAGTTGCGAACGAGCAATCCAACCCATCGGAGCTTGCACAATTGGAAAGTCAATGCCAAGCATCTGCGTGACTCGGTTAGTGATGGGTGAAGGTGCAGTCGGCAAATTCGTCATGACTTGACGGTAGTAGGTCGTTGCACCGATATCGCAACGATCGGAAGCCCGACTAGTACCAGTGACATCCCGAGCCACGATTGCCCCGACACATCCTCATGAAGCACTAGGTACGCCAACAATGTCGCCACGACGGGCTCCAGAAGGGTCAGCATGACGACCGTTGTTGGTACCAATTTCTGCAAACCCTTTCCGAAGGCAACATAAGCAAGAGTCAGTGTCACTAAACCCAGGTAAACGATCATCACAACTCCCCGTGATTCGGAAATCCACGCCAGGGGGCGGAAGAAGAGAAATGGGCTTGTCACCACGCCCGCACCGAAAAAGAGGACCGCCATGACCGCTGTGGAATTAAGTTTGCGTCCGATAAGTACTGCGGCGCTCTCGGTATACGCCGCGTATGACAGCCCAGCAATCAGGGCTGCCACCACTCCAATTGTTTCGATGTTGTCCCCGCCGTCGGAAGAAATGGATAAGAGAATCAGACCAGCGATCAAAATCAGAGCGGCCACGTACCACAGACGATGGGGAGGTGGACGACGACGTAGAGCTCCAATGAGTCGGGCAAATAGGGGACTACTACCGATGGTGATGACGGTTGCGACGGCGACACCGGCATGGCGGGTCGAATAAAAAAAAGACAGTTGGTACGAACCCACCCCGATCGCACCGAAAAATGCGATCTTGGTGTGGCTGGCCACCTCCCGCAGGTAACGCCAACTTAAGATCACGAGGCCAAGACCGCCAACGAGCAGGCGCACGACCCCTGCGGTCACCGCATCGACATTTGCTGGACCGTTGGCCAAAACCGTGCCCGTCGTTCCGAACAAAGCCGCCGCAGCCAGGATCAGACCAACTGACCTCAACATCGGTTCATTTGTCGCTTTGGGAGTTCCGTCAGGCATAAGTCCTGCACTACGCTAGGCGCATGGCGGGTGGTCTGGCACGATCTCCGCTCACTGTCATCTGGGGAGAGTTGAATTTCAAGTGAAATCGTCGATGCAATCTTCTCCGTTCGTACGTCTGCTCATACTTGCAACGGCGATTTTTTCAGTTCTCGGATTCGCCCTGAGTCCAGTCAAGGCTGAAGACAGCGAATATGCGCTGCGAATTCAAGTCAAAGATCAAGTTCGCACCAGCGATGGTAAAACCGACAATCAGCCGGTATCAGGTGTCGAAATCACAGTCACCGACTCAACAGGTTCGGTGGTTAAAACAGGAGTCACTGATGCCGAAGGAATCGTGATCATCTCGGTGCCGACCCGCGCCGACTACACGG
>CALPPJ020000108.1 GCA_943325425.2 Bifidobacterium breve
GTAATCACATGGCGCATCTTCCATGAGCCACCCTGCAAGATTCTCGGGCATGTCATCAAGCATGAGCGGGCGCACGGTGCGGAGTCGTACCGTACGGCGGGCCTTACGAACATCGTCAAGGGTTCCCTCAACCAAGACTTTGCCTTTGTCAAAAATAACGACTCGGTCACAGATCTTTTCAGCCTCATCAAGTTCATGAGTTGCCAGGATGACCGTGACACCCTGATCGGCGAGGCGACGAATGATCTCACGGATTGTGGTGCGACCGTTGACGTCGACACCACTGGTTGGCTCATCAAGGAAGATGATTCGGGGCTGTGAAGCGAGCGCCAACGCGAGGGATAGGCGCTGCTTTTCGCCGCCTGAAAGGCGACGCCAGGACGTCTTGTGGCGTTCGGTTAACCCGACGAGATCAATGAGTTCTTGGGGGTTGGCATACTGAGTTTTGCCGCTGCCGTATAACCCGCAATATTGCCGAACGACATCGATTGGACGAGCACTGGGGTAGATGCCACCCTCTTGGAGCATGACCCCCATTTCGTTGGCCAGAGCTCGGTGGTCTTTGGTGGGGTCGAGCCCGAGAACTCGGACATGACCCGACGATGCTCGTCGAAGGCCTTCGCAGACTTCAATTGTGCTGGTTTTCCCGGCACCGTTTGGTCCGAGGACTGCGGTGACCTGACCGGGGTAGGCGGAGAATGAGACTGCGTCAACAGCGACGAGGTCGCCGTACCGAACCGAGAGATGATCGACCACCAAAGACGGTTCGTCACGGTTGATTCGAGAGAACGACGGGACGTCTACAGACACGCCTTTGACTTTAGTCGTAGGGGTGGGCAACACTCGTCGGGATAACCTGAGGATTCTGTGATTGATGTCCGTTTACTCCGTAATGAACCTCATTTGGTTAAGGCTGCTCTCGCTCGACGTGGGAAGCCCGAACTGCTCGTCCAACTTGATACCGCTATCAGCCTTGATGAACAAGTTCGCGATATCACGGCCCGTCGTGACACGATTCGTGCTCGGGTGAATGAACTATCCAAGTTGGTCGGCACCGCTCGTCGTAATGGCGATAACGACGAAGCTGAGAAACTGCAAGCTGAAAGTCGCTCACTTGGTGACGACGAAAAGTCGCTGGCTGAATCATTTGAAACAGCCCAAGGGCAATTGCGTGATGTCATGTTGCGTCTACCAAACTTGCCGCACCCGGACGCCCCAGATGGAGCGAGCGACCACGACAATCCGTTAGTGATTGGCCCGAATCAAATGCCGGCAAGTTTCACAGAGCATCAGCGCATGCCTCATTGGGAAATTGCCGATGCACTCGGCATTCTCGATAACGAACGCGCGGTGAAATTAAGTGGAGCAATGTTCACCATGCAACGAGGTGCTGGTGCCATGTTGTCGCGCGCTCTGTGTCAGTACGCGCTCGATATGAATGCTGATGCGTTTGAAGAAATTCGGCCACCTTCATTGGTAACGACTGCCACTCTGACCGCAACGGGACAACTTCCGAAGTTTGCTGAAGATGCTTATGCGATTGAGCGTGATGATTTGTGGTGTATCCCAACTGCAGAGGCGCCTTTAACGTCGATGTACGCCGGTGAAGTGTTGGACGATGCACAGTTGCCTCTTCGACTGATGGCTTACTCGTCGTGCTATCGAAGAGAAGCTGGTTCGGCTGGCCGTGACACTCGCGGAATGTTGCGCGCTCACGAATTTGACAAAGTAGAAATTTTTGCGTTGAGCACACCCGAAACTGCCGACGAACTTTTGATTGAACTGCGCGATCGTGCCGAGCGGTTGATTGCTGGTTTGGGCTTGCCCTATCGCATCATCGAAATTTGCACTGGTGATATGGGCCAAAGTCATCACCGTAGTTTTGACATTGAGGTGTACGCACCTGGTTGCGACAACTGGCTCGAAGTTTCGTCGGTGTCGTGGTTCAGTGATTACCAAGGTCGTCGCGCCGATATTCGCTATCGCAAGACGGGCGAAAAAGGTACGCACATTGCAAACACTCTGAATGGTTCGGCGCTTGCTGTACCGCGCGTGTGGGCCGCAATCATGGAGAACTTCCGCGAGGCTGATGGAAGTGTGATCATCCCAGAAGTTTTGCGCCCGTATATGCGTGGTATGGACCGAATCAGTCCTAGGGGCTAATCGGTATGAACCTGCGTGATCGTCGTATCCAGTACGAAACAGCGGGATTGAATTTTGATGACCTTGATGAATCGCCGATTCAACAATGGCATGCGTGGTACATCGAGGTGGTCGAAGCAGAATTGCCTGAACCAAATGCGATGGCTGTTGGCTCAATAGATACCGATGGTATGCCCGACTCGCGCATCGTTTTGGTTCGTGGATTTGATGATGATGGACTGACTTTCTTTGGAAATTACAACAGCGCGAAGGGTCAGCAACTTGATGCGAACCCGGTAGCGAGTGCCGTATTCCCTTGGATTGGTTTGCATCGACAAGTGCGGGTACGTGGCACTGTTGAAATGTTGCCACGTCATGAAAGTGATGCATATTTTGCTTCACGACCACGTGACAGCCAACTGGGTGCTTGGGCTTCACCACAAAGCGAAGTGATTTCTGGTCGTGAAGTTCTTGATGCTCGCCATGCGGAGTATTCGGAAAAGTTCGCTGGTGCCGAAGTGCCGAGGCCACCGCATTGGGGTGGATGGCTACTGATTCCTGATGTCTTTGAATTCTGGCAGGGACGTCCGAATCGCCTTCATGACCGATTTCGATATCGCCGTGATGATGTCACTCAAGAATGGGTGATTGAACGCTTAGCCCCGTGACTGATTTGTTTGCCAAGAATTGACTGCACTCACTAATCCGTTGATGAGTGATTCGGTATGGGGTGGCAATGACGGACCTTCCCAATCCCAAAACAGGGGAGTCGTACCGCGCACACGCGGAGGTAGTTCAATCTGAACGCCAGTGCCTGCTGGCAGGTTGACCGGGTTGCGCGGATGCAATCCACGAAGTTCTTTGGGAATTTCATCTATTTCGGTAATGACTTTGTACGCCGGCAAGTGTGTACGCAAGTGCGAACCGACATGTTGAGCGAAGGTTCGATGTTGTCCACCCAATAACAGTGACGAGTAAAAACCCTGTCGACCGAAACCGTGAATTGTGATGACAGTGTGAACATGATCAATGAAATTCTTGAGATGAGTTGAGGACTCGGGGGACACTTCAATTGAGGGAATGTGTCGTTCCATTCCCTTGGGCTGGTGGACCCCGTAATAACTCGTTCCGCTACGTTCGGCGGCTCGCATGGCGATGACTTCAGTCATTTCTTCAAGACCCCCACCGTGATACGCCATGAATCCAATGCGTTGGTCGAGAGGAAGATCTTGCCCGCGTAGAGTAATGACCTCTTCAACATCAGGATGATCTAGAAGTTCACGAAACATCGGCGATTACGAACCTTGATGAATCTCGCGTCGTCGCGAGACGAAGGTGTAGGTGAGGGCGACTCCAACGATGACAGCAAAGACGATTGCCAGAACGAGTCGGTTGTCGTCAATGATTTGGGCGATTCGTTCCTGCCAATTCAATACCTGGCCAGTGAAATCATCATCATATTTATCACGAATATCGTTGAACCAATACCAGGTGAGATACAGACCCGAGAGAATCATGATGACTGCTGAAGCGATTTCAACGTAGGTCATTCCGATTCGGAGTGACTTCAACAAGCCACCCTGTGCCAACGCGAGCGTGACGGTCAATGTTGTGATGAGTAATGACATGGCGAGGCCATAGAGCACGATGGCGATGATTCCTTGAAAGAAACCGTCGGTATCAATGGTGCCAAGAACTGTTGCCGAAAATGGTCCAAGGGTGCAGCCAATTGAAGCGATGGCATAAGCCAAGCCGAAAACATACATTGAGGCCACAGTTTGGTCACGTTTTCCAGTTTCAAGTTTGGGGGTTGAAAATGGCAGGCGATAGCCGAACAACATTGCGATTCCCAAAATCACCAGGGCGACACCGATTAATAGCGAAACATATTTCGCATTCTGATTGAGCCAATCAGTAAAGAGTCGACTGACACCACCAACAATGATGAAGATAGTCATGAAGCCAGCGGACAGCGCGGCACTGACCAGGAGTGCACGACGGACCGTGGCCCGTTGAGTACCGGGACGGCCACTGACGCCGAGAAAGTACATGAGATATGTCGGAAGTAGAACAAATCCGCAAGGATTGACTGCAGCGAGCAAGCCGCTACCAAAACTCAACCACAAGCGATCAGAATTGGCGATCATGAGATACCCAACTCTTTCAACGCTGATGCGATGTCTTCAGCGGTGAGTTCTCCGGCGATCTGCTTGATGATCGTGCCAGCGGCATTGACGAAGAAAGTAGTGGGGAATGTTGAAACACCGTTTGCAACGACAGATTCTCCATTTGGGTCGCGCAAAATTTCATATTCAATACCGAGATCGTCAATGAACGAAGTGGCGATCTCAGAAGAGTCTTGAGTGTTGATGCCGACGAAGTTGACTTGTGAGCTGAACTTTGCGAATGCATCCTGCAATGCGGGCATTTCTCTTTTGCATGGTTGACAGTTTGAGAACCAATAGTTGATGAGTGCTGGTTTACCGTCAGTAAAGAGGCTTGCCGTGTTGACAACTTGGTCGTTGAGATCACGAACGTCGGCAGGTTTCAATTGCTTACCCACGACCGGGGCATTGGTGCCGATACCAGGCTCTTGATAGACGCCAGGTTGATCAAGAACAACATCAGACTTGTTGGGGTCTGGTTGGTTCGAAGCAACAATGACGATGGCGATTGCCGAAGCAGAAACTCCAGCGAGCAAGGCAATGAAAAACGGGTTCAGCCGCCGTAGTGAAAACTTCATTGCCACAGTCTCAGGTTAGTTGCCGACGAATGAATCGGGGCTCAGGCGAATCGTGACTGAGATTGCTCTGGGTCAGGGATGCCCGGCCGCAGTTTGGGGGGATACTGCGGCCGGGATCTCCCGGTGCAGTGATGGGGTCGTCAAGCGTTGCCCACCACCGAGATGAATGTGGATGATTGCGTGATGTGACTAAGCGACGCGTATGGCCACCTCGTAGCTCCTTTGATCACTAACGCTCGAGATGCTGCGAATTGTGCGATCTTCGTCAATCACCAAAATGGGCTTGGGTAACACCGAAGGTCTCCCGCGGGGTCGGCGGTCAACCACGATGCGTCCATTTTCAATGAGTTCACCTCCCCAGACGCCCCAGGGCTCCTCGCGTTCAAGAGCACCATCAAGGCAGGAGGCAGATAAGGAACAACGAGTGCAGATTGCTTTTGCTCGAGCGATATCAATGTTTTCGTCGCTGAAGAAGAGAGGAGTTAGCGTGCCATTTCCATCGGCGCAACGGGCAGTTTGCTTGCTGAAAAGGGGAGCAACAATTTCTTCAATTGGGGCTTCAAGGATCATGGTCATGGTAGTTCTCTTTCTTCGTGTTGTTGTTGTGGATAGCTGGTTTGGTGTCGGGAAAACGAAAAAGGCCGCTGGGATTTCCCAGCGGCCTCAGTGAGGATTCTCGACGTTGGTGTTGGACCTACGTGAGTGACTCCCTGAGCCGCTGGGGTGAACGCTTGGTATTCACCGCTGCGAAGCCGGCTGCCATATAGGCAGTCTTGGCGGCTAC
>CALPPJ020000109.1 GCA_943325425.2 Bifidobacterium breve
AAGTGGTAGGTCGTGGGTTCAATCCCCACACCCGGCTCTCTTTGTACCGCAGTTGGGTCAGCGTAAAACTTCGCGAATACGGGCGACGAGCACATTGAATGCGGCGTCGTTTTGGCCGCCTTCAGGGAAAATCACGTCAGCGAAGCGCTTACTAGGCTCAACGAAAAATTCGTGACTAGGTCGAACAGTGGCCAAATATTGAGCAATCACGCTGTCGTGCGTACGACCGCGGTCGGTGATGTCACGTTGGAGTCGTCGCGTGAGGCGAATATCGGCGGGCGTGTCGACAAAAATCTTGAGGTCAAACAGTTGGCGCAATGCGGGGTCGATGAGTGCCAAAATGCCTTCAAAAACGACGATTTTGGTGGGATGAACAACTTCGACCTCGGTTGAACGATTGTGGTCGGCATAGTCGTATACCGGAACTTCAATCGTGTTCCCGGCGATGAGGTCGGTGAGTTGCTCGATCATGAGGGGCCATTCAAAAGCATCGGGATGGTCGTAGTTGGCGGCCGCCCGAACCTCAAAGGCCTCGTGCGTACGGTCGATGTAGTAGGCGTCTTGGCGAATTAACGCCAAATTGTCGGGGCCGATGACCTCAACGAGTCGCTCGGCGACGGTCGTCTTACCCGAGCACGTACCTCCAGCGACGCCAATAACGAAAGGTTTTGCGGCATTTTCCCTGCTCATGCACACAGGAGAGTAGTCGCTGGCGGCTCTTATAGCACCCTTGTTAGCGGGAAATGGTTTCTGTCGGTGCTTGTATTGGGGCACCTCCAACGGGCAGGCTTAAGGCATGTCCCTAAGCGAACGTGAACAAGCAATCCTGGATTTTGAGCGGGGCTGGTGGACCGAAGATGGCGTTAAGGACCTGATGTTGCGCGAGCGCTTCAGTTGTTCGGCTGATGATTACTACAACGAATTGAACAGGCTGCTGGATACCGCCGAAGCATTGGCGTACGATCCTCTTGTTGTTCGCCGTTTACAAAGGGCGCGTGAACGACGTCGTCGTATGCGTCTTGATGGCGCTTCTGAGTCCGGAGGGTTACAAGCATGAACACAGAAGATGCCAACGAATCAACAGGTCGTGGTGGCCGAGGTGGAGCAAACGGCGTCAGCGTTTCAACCACACTGAGTGTGATTGTTGCTGCGATTGCCGTCTTGCTCGGTTTCTTAATTTTGCGTGATGTCAATCGTGATCGCGATGATGTCAGTGCACCTATCACGACTGAAGCAGCAATCGTTGATCCCACTGGAGAATCAAGTGTTGCGCCTGCCGAAACAACCACGCTTCCACGCAGTGGTTTCAAGGTTTTAGTTGCCAATGCTTCAGGAGTGACTGGTTCGGCTGGACAGATGTCGACTGCACTGCAGTCAGAACAATTCATTGTTTCGCAACCCATTAACGCTGATGTCACTTACGGTAAGCAAAGTGTCACGGTTGTTTTCTATGTGCCCGGATATGAAGCAGGCGCAACAGCTGTCGCCGAAATTTTGGGCGGCATACAAATTCAGCCTGTTGCAACACCAGCACCAGTTGAAGGTGGTTCACTTGGCGAAGCACAAGTCTTAGTCATGCTCGGCACCGACCTCGCTGGCAAGTTGTTGCCAGGTGCATTACCCGCAGCTCCGGTTGACACCACGACAACAACTGTCGCCCCTGCCTGATTTATTGCGGAGAAATTTGCCGTAGTAATTCAAGTGCTGCGTGCTCAATGCACCACAGTGGTTCGTTCATTGCTTTGTCGTGACCATACATTTCAGTCAACGAAATTAAGGGTTTTGGTCGCACGACTTCCGCATCAAGTTCGGCATCAAATTCATACATGCCGACAATGGCTGCGACCGGCGTTTTGAAATGTTGACAGTTGTCAATGACGCCACCGACAACTTTCCCGTCGTAACTGGTGTGATCAAGTTGACCTTCGCCAGTGATCACAAGATCAGCGTTCTTGATGCGATCGCTGAGATTCAATTCATCGGCGACCATGTCGAAGCCTGGAATCAGTTTGCCGCCGAGTGCAACGAGTCCACCAGCTAATCCTCCGGCCGCGCCGCCGCCTTCAATGAGCGAAACATCAACACCACAGTTTTCGCGATACATCTGCACTAAGCGTTCAAGACGTCCGGAGAGAAGTCGCACTTGACTTGGTGTTGCACCTTTTTGTGGACCGAATACTTTGGCTGCATCAACAAAACGTGTCGTGACATCGCAGGCAACTAAAAATTCAACTGCCTTCAGCCGAGCGGGTGCGTGAATTGCGCGCACTGCACCAAGACCACCATCGGTCGTTGCTGAACCACCCAGACAAACAATGATGCGTTCTGCGCCGAGATCGAGCGCTTTGTCGATCAGTTCGCCAGTTCCGGTTGTAGAAGCCGAGACTGCGTCATTTTTTGTTGGGCCACCGACGAGCGAGAGGCCAGAGGCGCGAGCCATTTCAATGACGGCGGTGCCGTTGTGAAAGCGCCACTGTGTTTTCACTGGATCGCCAAGTGGGCCGGTCACTACTGATTCGCGATTTGGTCCACCCAAAATGTCGAGGGTTCCTTCGCCGCCATCGGCCAGTGCCAGTTCGTCGCAGTCGTGGCCGAGCTCCCAACAGGCGTGTCCGATCGCCTTGGCGACATCAGCGGCGGAAGCAGTTCCTTTGAATTTGTCGACTGCAGCCAAAACACGCACGGAGTCAGTCTTGCGCTTGGTTGCCAAGATGCAGGAATTTTAGTTGGGATATTCCTGACCGAGTAGGTAGGGTTTTGGTATGTCCGTGACCGTTCGCATTCCGACAACCCTTCGTCCACTCTCGGGTGGAAACTCAACCGTGTCTGTTGAGGGTGCGACCCTTGGCGAAGTGTTGGCGAATCTCGAGTCAGCGCACCCCGGATTCAAAGATCGTTTGTTTGACGATAATGGCGGTTTGCGCCGCTTCGTGAACTTGTTTGTCGCTGATGACGACGTGCGTTATTTGCAGGGTCTTGAGACTCCGGTGCCGGCGGGCGAAACTGTGAGCATCATTCCAGCTGTCGCTGGCGGCTGATCAGAAACTCAGGCTGCTGAAGACAGCAGTTCTAAGAATTCACGTCGACGCTTAGGCCCCAATGGGACTTCTGCAGGTCGATTTTCGCGATCTTGCCAAATGGCGAATACGCGATTCATAACTTCAGGATTGTTCATCATTGCATCAGGTGCAGTGAGCAAATTGAGATTGCGCATGAACGCACGCAACACCACTGGATCGTAACGCAACGCTGGCAACAATCCTTCACGCAGAACCGAACGCATAAACGTCTTCGGATCTGCAGTGTCAACATCGGGGTCATCGCCCTTCAACAACGCCGATGACACGCGTCGTGCTTCGGCATCTTGTTGAACACCAGATAGATACCACGGGACAATTTCACGTTGCAGTGCTGCGTCGTATTCGGTGGCGAGAGTTAAAAGGTCATCAGCATGTTCGTTGATGGCTTGAGCCATGAGATGAGCACCCCAATAACCAATTGAACAACCGCGGCCGTACAACGGGTTTGTGCACAGTACTGCGTCACCAACGGGCAACATTCCGAGCACCAGTGGTTTTCCATCTACGACATAATGGCGTTGACGATTTAACAAACCAGCCATTACAAAAACTTCATCTACTAATGGCGTGGCGCGACCATCAAGGTACGGAGCGGTTGCTACCAACTTCCGTGCTGCTTCATCAAACGTCGCAGGGTCAGAAAGTTTCGTGCGCAGTTCGGTGTCATCCGAGGGTGCGGCCAGGGTGATTGAGAATGTGTTGTTGTCGCCCACAAAAACGCCGTACTTGATGTACCCAAGATCGCCCCCGATAGGGCCATTTCGTGGGGGATAGGTCTGACCAGGATTCAGTCGATAAAAGCGCGACGTGTAGATAATGCCGGTGTCTTCAACTTCTTCTTGAACGGGACCGACACCGATGTCATTAAGCCAATCGGGCAAAGCTGAACGACGACCACCAGCAACGACGACAAGGTCGGCGGTGAGTCGTGAATCATCTTCAAGAGTGACACCGGTAATTCGCTTCATTTCGGTGTCGGCATCAACTTCGTGAACGAAACCGTTAACTCCGACTCCGGTTTTGAAAGTGACGCGACCATCGTCAAGTACAACTCGACGTAGCACCCACTCAAAAGTGGTGCGACGACACGTGAGCATGTTGAGTTCAGCATCTTCAGGTTCGGGAACAAAGCCCGCCATCGTGGCTGGCAGGTCCTCGCCAAATTTGATTTCGGTCGCGCCGGCTGCAAATAACTGTTCAAGTACGTCAGGTTCATTCGCTTTTAGTAGCGAGACGAGACGGGCCAAGAAAGCGTGGCTGTGGCGAACCTGAGGGGCACCTCGACGGTCCCACTCAAAGGCCTCGTCAGCATTTTCGGGCATGGGCGTGTTATCGCGTTCAATAATGGTGATGTGATGACCAGCACGACTGAGTTTGAGCGCGGTGGATAAGCCTGAGATTCCGCCTCCGACGACAATGATGTCCATCTTGCTGTCTATGTTGCTGACCATTCGCCAAGGGTAGGCGGTCAGACCCAGAATTGTCCGATTTGGCGACAAGAACCGGCCGTGACGCCTCGATTACCAGCCCTACTAGTTGTCGCATTAGCACTCCTGCCTCTAGAGTGCTAACTGCTGTTCACGGCTGAGTTTGCTCCCGTGAACAGCGCATACAACTCCATCGATAGTCCGTCGATCGTTCGATCGACATCCCAACGAAAGTGACAACAAATGTCGAAAATCATTGCATTTGACGAGCAGGCTCGCCGTGGCCTCGAAGCTGGTATGAACAAGCTGGCTGACGCTGTTCGCGTCACGCTTGGACCGAAGGGTCGCAACGTCGTTCTCGACAAGAAGTGGGGCGCTCCCACAATCACCAATGACGGTGTATCCATCGCCAAAGAAATCGATCTCGAAGATCCATACGAAAAGATCGGTGCTGAACTGGTCAAAGAAGTCGCCAAAAAGACCGACGATGTCGCTGGTGACGGAACAACGACCGCAACTGTGTTGGCCTGGGCCATGGTGCGCGAAGGTTTGCGTAACGTTGCTGCTGGCGCCAACCCGATGAGCCTCAAGAAGGGCATCGAAGCTGCCGTTGTTGCTGCTGTTGGATCCATCAAAGAATTGTCGAAGGTTGTTGACAGCAAAGAGCAGATCGCTCAAGTTGCTTCAATCTCGGCCGCCGACGTTGAAATCGGCACCATGATTTCTGATGCCATCGACAAGGTCGGCAAAGACGGAGTCATCACCGTTGAAGAAAGCCAGACCTTCGGCATGGAGATGGATCTCGTTGAAGGTATGCGCTTCGACAAGGGTTACATCTCGCCGTATTTCGTGACCGACCCCGAGCGTATGGAAGCGGTTCTTGAAGATCCGTACGTGTTGCTCGTGTCGTCAAAGATCTCGACTGTGCGCGACATGTTGCCGATTCTCGAAAAGGTCATGCAGAGGGGACGTCCTTTGGTGATCATCGCCGAAGATGTTGATGGCGAGGCATTGGCAACTTTGGTTGTCAACAAGATTCGTGGAACCTTCAAGTCGGTCGCTGTCAAGGCTCCTGGCTTTGGTGAGCGACGCAAGGCCATGTTGCAAGACATCGCCATCCTCACTGGTGGCCAAGTCATCAGTGAAG
>CALPPJ020000110.1 GCA_943325425.2 Bifidobacterium breve
GACGGCGAACTGATCGTCGCCAGCATCTGCAATCATACGCTCGTCCACAACTGCGGGATCCAGTGCAAACTGGTACACAATCTTGTCGGGATAGGCATTACGAATCGGATCCGAATCCTTGTTCCACTTGTCGTTTCGCACGAGAACCAGCGATTTGCCGGTTTCGTATGATTCGATCTTGTAGGGACCTGATGACACGGGAGCCGTGTCGTAACCTTCTCCAGTATCCAAAGCCTTTGGAACTGGGGAGAAAGCCAACAAAGTAGTCGTGTAGTTGAAGTCAGCTACAGGAACTTTGAGGTGGAAAGTAATTGTCTTGTTGTCTTCGGAACATTCAACAGCTTTGTCGAACAGCGCCTGCTGATCGGGAGTTGTTGCCGAGTTCAACTCAACTGGTCCGGCGTACGCGCCATCTTCGATATCAAGATAGCTAAGCGCATAACCGGGACCATCTGTAATGGTTTCAGTCGCAAAAGTTCGCGACACTCCGTAGGCAACATCTGCGCAGGTAATAGCTGAACCATCTTCGAAAGTGATTCCGTCACGCAAAGTAAAAGACCACGTCTTGGCATCTTCAGATGATGTACCTATGTCGGTCGCAAGGTCAGCGGTAATTTCTGAACCTTCATCGCCCGCCGCGTATTTGTAGCTAGTCAATGAACGATGCATCGTCGAACCCGCAAAAGCCAAGTCTGCACCGGTGTAGTTGCGCTGTGGATCGAGGTGAGCAATAGCTTCGGCCTGGGTCAAGATGTAGACCGTGCCTCCGGCAGTGCCCTCGGTTGACCCTGAGCCTGAACTTGAACTGTCGTCGCCACCACAGGCAGCGATCATGAGAGACGCGACAATCGCTGCTCCCATGATTTTACTTGAACGTAACTTCATGTTTCTCCTCCCCGCCCTCGAACAAGGGCTAATTAAGACTACACATTGCTAACTAGTGAACGAACAAGGACTAAAGGGGATTTATCCCAGTTGCTGACGATCGGTCTTTGGGTCGAGGGCATCTCGAAGGCCCTCGCCTATCACGTAAAACGCGAAAACTAGTATAAAAAGAGTAAATCCGGGCAAGAAGAAATACGTCGGGTCAGCTCGGTAGTAGTGCACCGAGTCCTGCAACATGATTCCCCATGACGGCGTGGGGGAAATAATGCCCACACCCAAAAAGGACAAAGCTGCCTCATATGCGACATAACCCGGCAGGCTCATGGAGGCTAGAGCAATAATCGGTGCCCACAGGTTAGGCATGATTTGACGAAAAATGATGTGACGAGAGGTGGCCCCACTAGCCCGAGCAGCCTCAATGAACTCCCTTTCACGAAGCGCTAGAGCCTGTCCTCGAACAATCCTGAAAATACTTACCCAACCGAACATCGTCATGACCAAAATGATGTACGTCAAACGAGCAGGATTGCCCTCAGGAACCCCAAGAGCCTCGAGTCGTTGAGTCCCAGGTCGGGTGAGGGCGATCGTCAAAATAAGTGAAGGAAACGTCATGATGAGATCACCTAAACGACTTAAAAAGGTGTCTACTTTCCCGCGAAAATAACCCGCCATCATCCCGGTCGTCATTCCGATAGCTGTCGTGGTTATGGTAGAAATTGTCCCGACTAACAACGAAATTCGTGCGCCATAAATAAGTCGCGCCAAAATATCGCGACCAGTACTAGGTTCAACTCCCAACCAGTGCTTACTCGATATACCTCCAAATTTGCCTGCCGGAAGGCCATAGTCATTTAATGATTGGCGGTCAAGCGTGTTTGGTGAGATACCCAAAACTTTTGTGATGAGAGGCGCGAAGACCGCAAGGAAAACGTAAAAAGCGACGATTCCTAAACCAACCTTGGCGAGCCGATCGCGATTAAATCGGTCCCATGCCAATCTTCGGGGTGACCTACCTTCGATGGAGGCTGCGACAGCGGATGCAGTATCACTGACCACTTCTGGTACTAGATCAGTCAAAATTCCCTCCCTAATCAACCACTAACCCGACTAACGTTCACTTAATCGCTGAATGGTACTGCACAATGCGGGCGAATTCGTCAGGGTCGATGCTCGCTCCGCCCACTAACGCACCATCAATATCAGGCTGAGCCATCAATTCTGAGGTGTTGCCGGCCTTGACCGAACCACCATATTGAATGCGCACCTTGTCAGCGGCCTCACTACCCCACTCAGTACGAATCACTGTCCGAATGTGGTGACACACATCTTGAGCATCTTGAACTGTTGCCGTCAATCCTGTGCCGATGGCCCATATGGGTTCATAAGCAACTACCAATGCAGCGATCTGCTCAGGTTTACGACCTTTAAGTGATCCACGGACCTGTGATTCAACTCGCTCAAGAGTTTGACTGGCTTCTCGCTCGTCTTTAGTTTCGCCCACACACACAATTGGAGTCATTTCAAACTTGAAAACTGCAGCCACTTTGGCGGCAACGATCTCATCAGTTTCACCGAAGTACTGGCGACGCTCGCTGTGACCACAAATCACATACTTCACTCCAAGCTTGCTTAAAAAAGCCGGAGACACTTCGCCAGTGAACGCACCCTTTTCTTCGCTATGACAGTTCTGCGCACCCAAAAGCATTGCTAACTTGTCGCTTTCAAGAACCGTTTGGATACTACGAATGTCGGTAAACGGTGGATGTACCGATACATCCACTTTTTCAAAATCTTCTTTGCTTAATAAGTACGACAACTTTTGCACGAGATGAATCGCTTCGTAATGATTCATGTTCATTTTCCAGTTACCACTGATCAAAGGTCGACGTGGATTAGCGGGCATTAGGGGCCTCCCTTAAGGCAGCAAGACCGGGCAGGTCGCCAAGTTCAAGTAATTCAAGTGACGCTCCACCGCCGGTGGACACGTGATCTACCTGATCATCGAAACCGAATTGAGCCAATGCAGCAGCAGAGTCTCCGCCACCCACAACTGTGAAAGCCTTTGTATCGGCCATTGCTTGAGCGACCGTTCGAGTACCTCCTGCGAAACGTTCGTCTTCAAACATTCCCATCGGACCATTCCAAAAAACCGTTCGTGACTCCATGATGATGTCAGTAAACGCTGCGGCCGAGCCTGGACCGATATCGAAGCCTTTGGCTCCTGGCGGCAAACGGCGTCCATACGTTGCATACTTTCCATCAGCATCGAGACCGATGATGTCCTCGGGCAGATGGATCGCCTTACCTAGCGATAAGAGTCGTTTACAGGTTTCAACTTGATCGGGCTCAAAAAGTGAATCGCCAATTGAATATCCCTGTGCCGCCAAGAATGTGAAGCACATAGCTCCTCCGATGACCAGCGAGTCAACCACATTAAGGAGTGCTTCGACGACACCGAGTTTGTCGGAAATTTTGGATCCGCCTAAGACAGCGACAAATGGATGTTTGGGACTCTCGCGAAGCGTGAGAAGTACTTCCACTTCCTTTTGCAATAACCGTCCCATCGCCGATGGAAGAGTTTTAGGTGGACCGACGATCGAAGCATGAGCCCGATGTGCCGCCCCGAAAGCGTCGTCAACATACATGTCAACACCCGCAATAAGTTCAGCCACAAAATCAGGATCATTCTTCTCTTCGCCAGCATTGAAACGAAGATTTTCGAGCAACTCAACACCGGGTGCAAGTTCAGATAGCCGCTTGGCGACTGGATTCATTGAGTACTTAGGCTCAACTGCACCTTTGGGTCGTCCGAGGTGACTGATACAAACAACTGAGGCCCCCCGTTCGGTCAACCAATTAATGGTGGGCAATGCCGCGCGAATACGAAAATCATCAGTGATGGTTCTCGTACCATCCGCTGCAGTTTCCATCGGTACGTTGAAATCTGTACGAACCAGAACTCGCTTACCGGCGACATCACCGAGGTCTTCAAGAGTTGGAATACTTTTACTCATCATTAACGCTGATTAGCGACGTGCCTTTTTCGGAACTTTTGAACCAGCAAACAACGTGGTCTGTACCAGGCGATTGCTGTATCCCCATTCGTTGTCGTACCACGAAAGAACCTTGACCATCTTGCCCATGCTCATAGTTAAACCTGCGTCAAAAATACTGCTATGCGGATCACCAACGATGTCACTTGAAACAATGGGATCTTCGGTATAACGAAGCACACCCTTCAAAGGACCAGATGCAGCGGCCTTCTTGAATGCGGCGTTGATCCCTTCAACCGATGCTGCCTTCTTGAGGTTTGCCGTGAAGTCAACGATTGAACCGGTCGGTACCGGTACACGCAATGACGTTCCGTCAAGCTTGCCCTTCATGCTCTCAAGTACAAGGCTAGTTGCCCGTGCGGCCCCGGTACTTGTGGGCACGATGTTGATGGCTGCGCCACGCGCACGACGAAGATCGCTATGAGGGCCATCAACAAGCGACTGATCGCCGGTGTAAGCGTGGACCGTTTGCATCAGACCTTGTTCGACGCCGAACGCATCATCCAAAACCTTCACAATTGGCACGAAACAGTTTGTCGTACATGAAGCGTTTGAAATGACCTTATGAGTCTTGAAGTTGAAGTCCTTGTGATTGACGCCGTATACGAAAGTTGCATCGGCTCCGTCACACGGTGCAGACACAATCACGAGTGGAGCACCTCCTTCAAGGTGGGCTGCAGCAGCATCGCGCTTAGTAAAAAAGCCGGTGCTTTCAATGACGACGTCTACGCCAAGATCGCCCCAAGGAAGATTTTTGGGGTCGCGCTCGCTGAGAACTTTGATCTCCACACCATCGACGCTGATGCCATTTTTCGAGACCTTGATGTCGTTTGGCAATTGACGCATGACCGAGTCGTACTTCAAGAGATGCGCCATGGTCTTGACCGATCCGAGATCGTTCACGGCCACTATCTCAATATCAGCTCCCTGAGCCTGCACCGCACGGAAAAAGTTACGGCCAATACGGCCAAATCCATTAATACCAACTCGCACAGTCATGGCGATCCTTTCGATATACGTACCTTGTTATAACCCAACGTCAAACTGACGACTAAAACCTAGTCTGCGAGAGGGTCCGCTCAAGGATTTCATCGGCTTGGTGATGATCAAACATGACAAATGACCCTCATCGGGAGATATCGCGATGCGAGACCCGAATCGGCTGACCAGACGAGCGGAGTCTCAGCCCGATCTCTTCGGCGACAGCCACTGATCGGTGGTGGCCGCCCGTACAGCCAATCGCAATCGTGAGGTAGCTCTTGCCTTCGGTCGCGTAATGTGGCAAAACCGTTTCGAGTAAAGCCAGCAGTCCCCGCAGGAAATCCTGACATTCCTCACGCTGCAAGACGAAATCGCGAACCGATGCATCTAGACCGGTCAAGGGACGCAAATCTGCTTCCCAATGCGGGTTCGGTAGAAAACGCACATCCATGACGATGTCTGCATCGAGTGGCAAACCATGTTTAAACCCAAAGGACTCAATTGACACTTGTAAACGTTCAAGTGCCGAAACCTCAAATGCACCGATCAATTTAGTTTTCAACTGGTGAACGTTGAGTTCTGTTGTGTCAATGACTAAATCGCAATCGCCTTTCATGGGCTCAAGTAGTTCACGTTCTTGTTGAATTGATTCCAACAGTCCTTGGGACTCCGAATCAAACGGGTGACGGCGCCTTGAGGATTCATAACGCTTCACTAATTCCGCGTTAGTTGA
>CALPPJ020000111.1 GCA_943325425.2 Bifidobacterium breve
GATGAAATGGCATTCTTGATTTCGGCCGTGATGTCGGCTGGTCAGGCGGTGATCGATGCCGGTGCTGGCGAAACTGGAATTATTGAGCAATTGTCGCGCCTTGATGAATTGGCAGCAGCGGTGCCATCTCCAACCTTTGGCGGAATCGCCCAGTTTCTGTTCACGGGAGCTGATGCCTTTGTGGGTAATCGGGCTGAGTACTACGACCCTGACAATTCACTCTTGTCGAGGGTGCTTGATCGGCGAGCCGGAATACCGATTTCACTGTCGGTGATCATGATGGAAGTCGGTCGACGTTTAGGTGTGCCAATTGTTGGAATTGGCATGCCTGGGCATTTTTTGGTGGCCCTGGCTCCGTCGAGTAGTGGGATTCCTGAAACCTTTGCCGATCCATTTCAGGAGGGGAGGATTCTGGATGCAAGCCAATGTCAGGAAATCTTTCATCAAATGGCCGGCGTGCATCAGACGTTTCACCAAGGTTTTTTGGCTCCGGTACACCCCATGGCCATCGTGGAGCGCATGTTGAACAACTTGAAGGCGATTTACATCTCGCGCTCGGATCATGAGGGTTTGCGCAATGTGATGACTTTGCGCTCATACTTTCCGGGTTTGGGTAAGAGTGAGCGGGATGAATTCTTGCGATTGATGGCGCCGCTCAACTGAAGACGTTTGATCCCGAATCCCTGTATCCGATACCGAAATTGCTGAAATGTTTGGCTAAGTTACCGAAAGATACTTTTGGTTCAAGAAGTCGTTCATCAAAACACGTACTACAAGACACGTCCATCAAAACTTTTAGCAAGGGGTTTTCCATGAGCACAGCAACCGCCACTTTGACTGCCGATGAACGTCGGGTCTCTGACTTGGTCACCGAACTCTTAACTGAGTTTCCGCCGAAGTCCACTGACCCAGTTGTTTTCTTGGGTGCGCAGTTCGATAAGGGCTTGGCTTGGGTGCATTTTGAGGAAGGGTTTGGTGGGCTTGGCCTCAACCCGAAAATGCAACGATTAATTAACGAACGCATTTACGCTGAAGGAGCGCCGAACCCCGTTGCCCGAAATCCTATTGGTCACGGCATGTGTGGTCCGACGGTTGCGGTGTGGGGATCAGCGGAACAAAAGAAGCGTTATTTACGACCGCTTTTCACCGGTGAAGAAGTGTGGTGCCAGTTATTCTCCGAGCCCGGTTCAGGTTCCGACTTTGCAGGTTTGTCGGCCAAAGGTGTGCGCGATGGCGATGAATGGATCGCTAACGGTCAAAAGGTATGGACTACCTTGGCGCATTTGTCGCGTTGGGGCCTCTTGATTGTTCGTACCGATTCTGAAGCAGTGAAGCATGCGGGAATGACCGCCTTTGTCGTTGATATGCAGGCTCCTGGTGTTGAAGTTCGCCCGTTATATCAGATCACTGGTGAGGCCGAATTCAACGAGGTGTATTTCACCGATGTTCGGATTCCGCACAGTGAAATGTTGGGCAGCGTTGGAGATGGATGGCGCGTCTCGCTGACCACTTTGATGAATGAACGAGTATCAATTGGTGGAGCGATTCCGGGCAAGGGCTCAGGAGCGATTCGCGATGCGGTCAAGGTTTGGAATTCATTGTCCGTTGACCAACGCGACCCCGCAACGCGCGATGAACTCATGAAGTTGTGGGTTCGTGCTGAATTGCTTAGGCTCACCAATATTCGTGCTTCGCAGAATCGAAAAATGGGCGATCCGGGACCTGAAGGTTCAATCGCGAAATTGGCGATGGCCGAACTTCACAAAGACATCTATTCATTTGCGGTATCGATGATGGGTGCCGATGGAATGTTGTTCCCCAGCGGATATCAGATGATCCGGCCTGAACACGCCATGGGATTAGAAAACCCACAAAAGGCTTTCTTACGCAGTCGCGCTAACTCAATTGAGGGCGGTACGAGTGAAGTGATGCGCAATATCTTGGGTGAACGAGTTCTTGGTCTGCCTGGTGATGTACGTGTTGACCGCGATATGGCCTGGAGCAAAGTTCCGCGGAACTGAGGTCTTCAGCGTCCGGTTTGCAACAAAATGCCGACGAACATTGCGCCAAGCGATGTGAGTAATCCAAGCGCTCCACCGAGTGCTAACGCCAGTTTGGTTCTGCCGACCGAATGAATGACTGCGAACATCGCAGTTGCCATCGCAAGTAAAACGTGGACGAACATGGTGACTTGATATTCGGTTGACATATCGCCAACTTTGATCTCGAGAATGTTCCACATTCCGGTGACAACTACGACAGCAAACGCCGGCCAAGCCACTCGGGCAAATCCGTTAGCGGCGACCTTGAGTGTTTCTGGTGCAACTTGTCGGAGTTTGGGTACAAGAGCACCAAGAACGATTTGTCCGCCGACCCACACTGATGCCGCGAGGATGTGTAGAAAAAGTCGAATGGAGTCGGCTGAAGGCGTAATCATTTGACGAGTCTGTCACAAACTGGCGAGAACAGCGCTTGCGGCTAAGGCGCGGTCATCGACGTGTGGGCGATTGACCAGTGAACCACCAGACATCACTGTGATTGCCGTTTCGATCGCTGTTTGCAGGTCGCGCAGATTTCGTGGGGGAGGAAAGTACTCGTCTTCTTCGGTGTAGCGAACTTCTTCAACACCATTGGTCGGAGCAAGTCGCGCGATGACCGCGTCAACGAGTTCTTCGGGGGCTGATGCTCCAGCTGTCACGCCAACGATGCCGTGAAGATCGGTAGGTAGTTCGTTTTCGGTGTTAATTCGAAAGACTCTTTCGCAGCCGGCCTCGCGAGCGAGTCTTTCAAGGGCGCGGGTGTTTGATGAATTGGCTGAGCCGATCACAATGATGGCGTTGCAACGGGGTGCCATTGACATCAGTGCTGATTGACGATTCGTTGTAGCGAAACACAAATCACTTCGACCAGGTGTCCACACTTTTGGAAAACGTTCTTGTACTCGTACAGCAACTTCTGCCCAGTCGCGATGCGACAGAGTTGTTTGTGCAAGTAGCGCTACCGGTTCGCTGAACTCGGGAAGCGCGTTGACTTCTTCGATGGACTCAACGCGGGAAATTGCATCGGGGGCCACCGCCATCGTTCCGACAGCTTCTTCATGACCCTCATGTCCGACATAGACAATTCGAAATCCCTTGGCCGATCGAACTTTGACTTCGTGGTGCACTTTTGTGACGAGGGGGCATACCGAATCAACAACAACCGAACCGCGAGCACGAGCGGCTTCAACGACCTCTGGAGCAGAACCGTGAGCTGACAACATGATGGGCTTCCCTAGTGGGACCTCGTTGATGTCATCGACGAAAATGACTCCGAGTTGCTCAAATCGTTCAACGACCAGTTTGTTGTGCACGATTTCGTGGTAGCAGTAGACCGGAGCGTCAAAACTACGAACCATCCAGGCCAATGCTTTGATCGCCATTTCAACGCCTGCACAAAAGCCACGTGGGGCGGCAAGCAAAACGCGATCGACATTCACAAGTGCGAGGCTAATGCTCAAGCGCGCACATTGAGAGAATGTGTGTCAACAGCGCAGGTAGCCTGTGAAATATGTCCGTGAAGCAATCAGCACCCGTTGTGGTTGCGGTCACTCCAAACTCTCCGGCGGCACAGTCAGGGTTGCAGCCCGGAGATGAAGTTATTCGGCTCAACGGCATGGTGCCGCGAGACATTATTGAATGGCGTTTAATGGCTGACGAAGCCGAAGTTGAGATTGATTTTGTGCGGGGTGGTTTAGAAATGCAGACCACTGTGACAAAGAATGCGGGCGAGACGCTGGGAGCTGAAGTTGCGAGCGCATTGTTCGATCGGGTCCGCACGTGCGACAACCATTGCGCATTTTGTTTTATCTATCAATTACCTCCCGGTATGCGAAAGAGTTTGTACCTCAAAGATGATGACTATCGGTTGAGTTTTCTGTACGGAAATTTCACAACATTGACGCGTTTCACCGAGGCTGACCTTGAGAGAGTCATTACCGAAGGCTTGTCGCCATTGAACGTGAGCATTCACGCCACGGATCCAGATGTTCGCAGCGAGATGTTGCGTAATCCTCGCGGTGGGATGAGTCTGCGATGGCTCACGCAATTACTTGAACATGACATCACGGTTAATGGGCAAATCGTGGTGTGCCCTGGTATCAATGATGGAGCGGTTCTCGAAGATTCAATGATCGGAATTCTTGATCGATATGCCGATTTGCATCATGTAGCATTGGTGCCCCTTGGTATCAGCCGATACAACAATGAGTCATCAATGCGGGCCCATACGCAAGAAGAAGCTCGCGAAGTTGTTGAGTTAGTGCATCGGTGGCAAGAGATTTTCTTGACCCATGTCGGCCATCGCATGGTGTTTGCTGCTGATGAGTACTACTTGATGGCAGGAGTCGCCTTTCCGCCAGGCGAACATTACGAAGGCTTCGGTTTGCATGAAGATGGAATCGGCATGGCGCGTACCTTTGAGTGGGAGTTTGATGGTCGCCTTGAAGTTCCTACTGGTCCCCAGAGCGGTTTCTTCGCAGCAGTCGATGGCGCTCCGGCCGAGGGATATCGCGCCCCGCGAAACCCCGCTGGTGATACTGGTTTGAGGGGATGCGGGGGATCGCAGGACGTTGGTTCGACGACGATTTCATTGACTCCACGGCGAAACGCTCCTGTTGGGATTTTGACAGCGCCTTATGGGGCTCAGGTTTTGCGGCCCCTGATTGAGCGATGCGGGCGTTCTGATGTGCGTCTCGTCACTGTTGAAAATGAGTTCTTTGGTGGAAATACCGCAGTGACTGGCTTAATGGTGGGTCAAGACATCGCTCGGGTGCTTCATAATGAGCCCGAAGGACACCGATATTTACTTCCGGACGTGTGTTTATCGGAAGGTCGTTTCCTTGACGGCTTGACGACGGCAGACTTACCCCGTCCTGTTGAGGTCATCCCGACCGACGGAATTGCCTTACGGCGAGCATTGGAAATAACAAAATGAGTGAAGAAATAGAAATCCAACTTCCCGTAGCGGTCATTGTTGGTCGTCCCAATGTTGGCAAGAGCACCCTTTTTAATCGTGTCATCGGCGAGCAAGCAGCAATTGTTGAAGACCGACCCGGTGTCACCCGAGACCGTAAAGAACTTGAGGCAAATTGGCTAGGCCATCGCTTCATGCTTGTCGATACCGGTGGTTGGATGCCTGGTGGTAGCGAACTTGACGCCAAAGTCAGTCGTCAAGTTGAGGCAGCGGTTCGCAATGCCGACCTCGTGATTTTTGTTGTTGACGGATCGGTCGGTGTCACCGACGATGATGAACTCATGGCTAGTTGGCTGCGCAAGTCGGCGGCAACCGTGATGTTGGTTGTTAACAAAGCCGACAATGATCGTCGTGAAGCTGATCGTTGGGATTTCTTATCTCTCGGTCTCGGTGACCCGTATCCCGTTAGCGCCTTGCACGGTCGACGGGCCGGTGACTTACTTGATGAAGTGATTGTGCGGATGCCGTCGTCACCACTAAGCGAGGAATACATTCCGAATTACGGACTTGATCAAGAGATCATTCCTGTTGGTGAACAGAAGCCGCCGCGTGTTGCTCTTGTTGGTCGTCC
>CALPPJ020000112.1 GCA_943325425.2 Bifidobacterium breve
ATTCATTGAAAGTATTCCTCGGGCCACTCAAATATTGCTTGAGCAAGATCTTGAAGGCGCCGAATACCAAATTCTCGCCGACGATGAATTTGATTCACGAACAATGGAACTTGAAGATCGTTGCGTTGCACTGATGGCTTTGCATGCTCCTGTCGCTAGCGAACTTCGCCACGCCGTCACGATTATGAAAATGTCCGCTGACATTGAGCGTTCAGCCGACCTGGTTGTCAATATCTGCAAAGTCGCTCGCCGTATACATGGAATTCAACTTGACCCGAAGATGCGAGGTCTCATCGGTCGTATGGGCACTCAGGCCCAAATCTTGTTCCGTCACGCCATCCAGGCCTACGCCGATCTTGACTTGCCAATGGCTAAAGCAGTTGATGACATGGACTTGTTCTTGGACTATCTGCATCGGCAGTTCATCGAGAGTATTTTCGAATCACACAGTGCCGGAACAATCGATCTTTCAGTAGCAATCCAAATGGCTGTGACCGCCCGCTTCTACGAACGTATTGGTGATCATGCGGTCAACGTGGCACATTTTGTTTGCTACCTGATTACCGGCGAGATTCCGCCAGCTGGCGATCACCGTCGTGGTGGTCGTATTGGTGATGCTGACTCAAACTTTGAGGGTCTAACTTCATGAGTTTTCTTCTTGGTCTCTTGGTGGGTTTGGCCGCTGGCGTCGTGAGTTACTTGTTGTTTGCCGCATCCTCACGAAAGAGTTCAGTCATTGTCGATAACGCTGACTCTGGATCTGAGGAAGTTCAACCAAATGAAAACATTGAATCATTGCTTCTTATTCGTGATGCGGTGAACTCATTAAGTGTCGGAGTCGTGGTTGTTGGCACCGACGGAAAAGTGATTTTCCGCAATAAATTGGCCGAAAGCGTCACGGGTGTCATTCACTCAGATGTTCTTGTTGAAGAAGTTGTCGAACAACACCTTTCGGTTGCGCTAAGTGGTGAAACTAAGCGCCAAGTACTTGATTTGTTCGGGCCTCCCCGCAAAGTATTTGCAGTTTCGGCCACCCCGTTAGCGATTGGTGGGGCGGTGGCGATGATAGAAGACATCACCGAGCGGTATCTCGTCGATGCAGTTCGCACCGATTTTGTCGCCAATATCAGTCATGAATTGAAAACTCCAGTGGGCGCGCTTGCTGTCTTGGCTGAAGCTTTGTCACAAGAAGACGATCTTGAGATCATTCACCGACTCTCCGAAAAGATGGTTGATGAAGCCATTCGCGTTGGGCGCACCATTGACGATTTACTGGAACTGTCTCGTATCGAGTTCGGGGGAGAGGCCGTGAAAGATGAAGTTGACGCTGCGGTCATCTTGTCTGAATCAATTTCGCGAGCGGCCCCATTGGCTTCATTGCACTCAATCAAGATTGCGATGGCCGAGTTGCCTACTCCACTCAAGGTTGTCGGTGATCGACGCCAATTGGTGTCGGCAATTGGCAATCTAGTGGAAAATGCCGTGAAGTATTCCGAGTCGGGTTCATCGGTGGAAGTTTCTGCTCGTCCAGATGGTGACTCGGTTGAGTTTGCCGTTACTGACTTTGGTCTCGGTATTCCAGCACGTGATCTTGACCGTGTCTTTGAACGTTTTTATCGGGTTGACCGCGCTCGTTCGCGCGACACCGGTGGAACTGGTTTGGGTTTGGCAATTGTGCGCCATGTCGCCAACAACCATGGTGGTGATGTCTCGGTAACGAGCATTGAGGGTGAAGGGTCAACCTTCTCACTCAAGATTCCAAAGTTCGTCAGACGAGAGCAAGATATGAGAGAGAGTGCCTAATGGGAATGCAAACTGTGCTGTTAGTTGAAGATGAAGAAAGCTTCATTGATGCATTAACAATCGGACTGAAAAAAGAAGGCTTTCGTGTGGAAGTCGCTCGCGATGGCATGGAAGCGTTGGCGAAGTTTGACATCGTTCAACCTGATGTCGTGTTGCTTGATGTGATGTTGCCGAAAATTTCAGGAATTGATGTGTGTCGTCAATTGCGTAAGCGCACTCAGGTACCGATCATCATGGTCACTGCCAAAGGTGCCGAAATTGACACTGTGGTTGGTCTTGAAGTTGGAGCTGATGACTACATCACGAAGCCTTATCGGATGCGCGAATTAGTGGCGCGGATGCGAGCGGTTCTTCGTCGTTCGGCCGCCGATCAGGGAGTCAAGGTGTCAGACCTTGATGACAATGCCCTTGAAATTGGGGCGATCGCCCTTGACCCTGATCAACACCGTGTCTTGGTGAAGGGTGAAGAAGTCGCCATGCCGTTGAAGGAATTTGAGTTATTACATTTACTTCTGGCTAATGCTGGGCGAGTACTTCCGCGTGAGACCCTGATTGACCGTGTGTGGGGAACTGATTATGTTGGTGACACCAAGACGCTCGACGTTCACATCAAGCGATTGCGTAGCAAAATCGAAGATGATCCGGCAGTTCCAACACGGATCGTGACCATTCGTGGTTTGGGCTACAAATTTGAGCGCACGAAGAGTTGATCTTCCACTTTGCCTCACACGCGCTCACCTAATGTAGGCGTGTGACCGAGCTGACCGAACAACCATTACCTGGTCGCGGTCGAGGCAAGAATTATGTGCCGCCCAAACATCAGCATCATTTCCAAGTGAGTCCGTTTACCCGCTTAGTTAGGGTTCATGCATTGATGGCGGCCGGTGAAGCCGCTATGGCGGTGGCTTTGGCCGACTCGTTGTTTTTGTCCATCACTCCAGGTGAAGCTCGCGGCCGAGTGCTGTTGTTCTTAGGGGTGAGTTTTGCTCCATTTTTGATTCTGGCCAAGTTCATTGGTCCGGTCATTGATCGAATGCCGGGTGGTCGTCGGCTTCTGATTTTGTTGATTGCGGCTTTGCGCGCCATTGTCATGGTTTTAATGGTGTCGCAACTCGATTCGCTGTTGCTCTTTCCGTTGGCCTTCGTGGCGATGGTTCTGAACAAGACGTACTCAGTTTCTAAGTCGGCGCTTGTCCCTGCACTGATTAGGTCAGATAACAATCTGGTTGAAGCTAATGCCAAGTTGGGAGTGACCGCAGGCATTGTCGGATTCGCGGCCGCTATTCCGGCCGGTATTTTGAGCTTGATTTCTTCGAAGGCGACATTGATCTTTGGTGCGGCCATCTTTGCTATCGCAGCACTGAACGCGTTGCGCTTTCCAAAACAGACAGTTGCCAGAAATGAACCTGCCGAGTTAGAAGTTCAAGAACTCAGACAGCCAGGAGTTGTCATTGCGGTTTCGGCGATGAGTTTGGTTCGAGCAAGTGTTGGGTTTGTCTTCTTTCATCTCGCCTTTTGGTTTGCCGACCCACAACGTGCTGAAGTAGTGGGCACTGATACCAAGGGATTGTGGACTCAAGTTAAATATCACTTTGGTCCCCAATTCGGCACAATGTGGTTTGGAATTGCAGTCAGTATGGCGGCGGTTGGTTCATTACTGGGCAACCTCAGTGCCAAACGATTGAACAAGCTTCAGCGCATTGAGTACTTACTTGTCATTGCACTGGCAATCATCGGAGTTGCCGGTTTGCTTACGGCTCTCACTTCGGTGACGATCACCGCATTGCTTTTGATGGCCTTAGTGAACTACGCGGCGGCGATTGGCAATATGGCGTTCGAATCAATTGTCCAGCGCGATGCTCCCGATGCCAACCGTGGTCGTGCGCTTGCTAACTACTACACGCGTTTCCAATTGATGTGGGTAGCAGCCGGAATAATTCCGGTGTTGCTCGAACTGCCGGGAGTCGTCGGATTTGGAATTGTGGCCGGCATTGGTTTTAGTGGCGCGTTGATTTACTGGGTGGGGCTGCGACAAATAGCGTTAGGAGCCGAACCTGCATCAGTCGTTGCTCAATTGCGGCAACGTTTCAGTCGTTCTCGCTAATTTCAAGTCGAGCGAGCCACAACCCGGGCGCATCGAGTTCGGAAAGAGTTGGCAAATTTGCTGCCGAGACGTACAGCGGTGCGAGACCACCTTCACCCATTCGTTCAATTACACCCTGAACAAAGTTACGGCCTCGTTCAACTTGCTGACGATTGATATGGAGGCCGAGTAGTTTCTCAACGAAAACAGTTTCTTCGCCTGACTCAATACGTCGACGGCGGGCAGCTTCGGCGATACGGGACGGATTTCCGAGCACTCGTGAACCAACGGCATCAGTCATGTGATCGGACCAACCAATGATGAGACCAAGTAGTGCGTCAAGTTGTGGTTGCAAACGATTTTGTTCTTCTGATCGAACCGCGCCCAACATAAGTTCGGGATCACCGAGAATTTTCTGGAGCGATCCCATTAATTCATTGGGATCAGTGGAGTCAAGGTTGGACAGCTTGTCGGTGATAGCTGACGGGTCGGGGCGAAAGCCCGCGATAAAAGACTGCACCATGTTGGTGACAGCGTCACGAATGTGCGTGATGCTGTAGAGCTGATGCACAACAAGTTCGCGAATCAAAGTCCACATGCGTACATCTTCGAGTGGGAGGTCCCATTCGGACGCGAATGCATCAACGGTGGTTGGAACGATCGCAATTTCATTTTTGATCGGTCGGGGGAGTGGAAGGTCGTATTGACCCAATGATTTTTTGGCAAGGTGACCGACCATTGAGCCAACTGTCATGCCCATTGTCATCGGGGCGATCATGTTGGTGATACCCGCAAACATTGTCGCGAAAGGGTCGCTGTCAGACGAGGAGTCGGTTGGGTCGTTCTGATGGGAGCTCAGCGCTGTAGCCAACTGAGTGAAAAGAGGACGGTAGTCATCAAGTGTGCGTTGAGCCCAAGCGCCTGGTGTCACCATGACAGGTTCGACTGAACTGGCAGTGGTGATATCGCCGAGTCCGGTGATTTGATGAACATGCATTCCAGCAATGCGGGCAAGATTGGCGTATTCAATACGCACGAGGGGATCGACGTTGGGTTCGGTCTGTCCATCAGTTGCAGTCACCAACGCAATTTGTCGAGCGGTATCCCACTGGATCGGCCCTTGGGTGTTGAACATTTTCATCATGTCGCCGAACATGGGCATGTTGCCAAATATGTTTCCGGACATGTTTCCGAACATGTTGCCAAACATGTTTTTGGAGTTGTCGTCGTCGTCAGAATCAAAAGGGTTGGGGGAATCTCCAGACACATTGCGAGCATAGAACTAATTGGTGAGGTTTATACAGCGCCGCATATCGCAGTAATGTCGCGGGTGTGACAATGTCAGTGACTGCTCCCGATGGACTTGGGCCCGATGAACTAGGGCACAGCGGTTTAGCGGTTGGCGTTTTAGCGACAAATCTGGTGAAAGTCGTTGTGAGCGGCGGGCAATGGCCCCTTGGTAAAAGGGTGATTGAACGTCTGAAAATCGATGGTGGGTTTGACGTACGCGAAATCAACCAAAGTACCGATGTCATTGATGAACCTCTTGATGTGTTCATCCATCTCGCACCTGGCGACCATGACGCCCTTGTCGAACGTCGGCGGAGTGCTGTTATCGGAACTCCCGAATTACTACAAGCTGCAACGGTCCAGGGTGCCAAACACATTGTGTTG
>CALPPJ020000113.1 GCA_943325425.2 Bifidobacterium breve
ACCATCGTTTTCACCGTGGATCCAGCGAAAGCCTGTTGTCAATCCGGTACTTAAAAGTTCACGACGAATATCTAACGCCTGACTCATCTTGTTGAGCCACCAGTCATCATCAATGGTCACTGGCTTACCGACATGCAACACCTTGACCCTGATCGGTGATTCGGGATCCCACAAACCAATTGCCGCGAAACGGCGATTGTCATCGAATACAACTGCCAAGTCACCAATAGCACCCGCTGGTTTGTGTGATTCAACTGCTTGGTCAAACAACCATGGGCTACCAGAACGAATTGCCCGCAAACCGGGACGACTCACTCGTACCGCAATCCGCGCATCAGATGGGCTGGGCAGCACTGAAGGATCAACAAAGCCCGGGGAACGTTCTTCGGCTTCAGACACCCGTGTAACGGTATCTCGCAAGTTGCTCGCTCCGCCCATGATCTTCACATTTACCGTGCGTACAGACCTCTACTGACTTTGTATTCTGACTTTGTTACCAGGGGGGTCAACAATGACATCACGTCACGTTTCACATTCATCCGTCCGTTTCGGAACAGCGATCGCCATTTTCGGTGTGCTTGCACTGACTGCATGTAGTGGTGATGATTCTTCGAGTTCATCAGACACTGCTGGTCCATCAACAGATGCCGTCGCAACGACTGATGTCGTAGTCACTGAGCCAACCACACCGGTTTCAACCGAAGCACCTGTTGCGCCGACTTGGGAAACCATTGAAGCCCCCGCCGATTGCATGTGTGCCGATGGCAGTCCTTTTCACTACTACCTTCGTGAAGCAAGCCCCACCAAAGTTTTGTTCTATCTAGAAGGTGGCGGGGCTTGTTTCAGTGCAGAAATGTGTACGCCTGGAAGCGGCACATACAGCGAAACCATTTCGCCCGTATCAAAACTTGAAGACTCTCCTGGAATCTTTGATTTCGCAAACCCCGAAAATCCATTCGCGGATTATTCGGTTGTGTACGTCCCTTACTGCACCGGTGATGTGCACGCAGGCAATACAACCAAGGATTACGGGAATGGAGTAGTTACCGAACATAAAGGTTTCGTTAACGCTTCAAACGCGCTTGACACGATGATTGAACGTTTCCCCGATACAACGCAGCTCGTTGTCGCCGGTTCAAGCGCTGGCTCATTCCCCACCCCGGTTTTCGCCGGCATGGCCGGAGATCAACTACCAAATGCCGATCTCAAAGTCTTTGCCGATAGTTCGGGGGCAGTACCCGACGCCATGGGATTCGTCATTGGTAATTGGGGAACCCTTGAGACACTCCCCGATTGGCCAGAAATTGAAGGCCTGACTGTTGATCAATTTACGCCGGCATACACATTCATCAAAGCCGCTGAGCACAACCCGAATATCACCTTCGCTCGACATGATTTCGCTTTTGACAATGTCCTTTCAAGCTTCGCTCGGATGGCTGGCCTATCACCCGATGACTTGGTATCTGTCATGCGCACGAATGAGTCAAAGGTTGAGGCAACTGGAGTAAACGTCGCAAACTGGATCTCGCCAGGCGATGACCACACCATCGCTGTGCGCGACGAGTTCTACACCGAAGAAATGAACGGTGTGCGATTTGTTGACTGGCTCACCGCATTCATGAATGGCACACCCGAGGCCGACAACTACTGCGTCGACTGCGCTGGGTGAGAAACCGTCACTTCGCACACACGTCCAATCCGGGGAGAGGAACCGTCGCTTCGCTCCTCCCAAATCCTGCACGGCCACCAAATTGTTTGAGGCCTGCCAGCAAGCTGACAGGCCTCAAACAATTTGGTGGCGGGGAGAGGATTTGAACCTCTGACCTTCGGGTTATGAGCCCGACGAGCTACCTGGCTGCTCCACCCCGCGGCGGAAAACTGAAGTGTACGGGCAGATGGCAATATCGGCAACGCCCCTGATCTTTCAGGCTCATGCCAGGTCGGCAACCATCCGTGGCGCACAGAAATCGATGACTTGTAGGAGTTTCTCGGCGAGTCTTCGTGATGCCATCGTCAGATTGGCATTGAATTGATCGGCTGTCGCCGTGTGATGGTCAACGAGATCGGTGATTGCCTTCAAGGCCATCACCGGAATTGCCATCATTTCGCAAACATAAGCAACCGCGGCGGCTTCCATTTCTTTCACCGATCCCCCATTGGCTGCTATCAAACGTCGATCGTCGTCGTTTTCATCCAATGAGTTACTCGTGGTGACGACACCCAATTTCAGGTTTAATGCCCGAGCTAGACCCGCTGCTGGTACAGCTGGATACGAACCAATGCCATATTCGTCCAATCCTGGTATCGCGATACGACGATCGTGGTGAACAAACTTCTGATCACTCACGAACACGTCACCGATCTCTGCACCTTGATGCATCCAACCACCAGCGGTTCCTGCAGTAATCAAGAGGTCAGGGTTGTAGCGGTCGGCCACGAAATAAGTGTTCAGTGCAGCCGCCTCGGTGCCAATTGAATCAACACCATGTCTGCGGTCGCGTCCATTGACTGAAATGATTACTCGGCAACCATTGCGATTCGCCTCAAAAAATTCAAACGGTAGCAATGGAATAGCCGGAATCGCTTGTGCACCAAGTTGAGTCAATATCGGCGAGGCCTCTGAAGCCATAGCCATCACAACTGCAATGCATTTCATGACTTGATCGTAGGTGCTATTCGTACGAACGGCGGAGTATGAGTCGTGTCCACAACTGCAAGAGCTGCAATGCAGATCGTGAAACTGCTGGCACCCGAAAAAACTGCGACTTTCCATGTGGGCGGTGATAGTGGCTCACACCAACTTCAACAAACCGCGCATTGACCCGATTGAAGGCATGCATCATCTCGACACAGATCACACCAGTCGTGGACTGCAGCCTAAATTTGTCAAGAATTGACTTTCGCATCAATCGAAAATCGCAATCGGTGTCTCGAACTGGTAGCCGAAAGAGCAAGCGAACCGAATGGTGATACACACGACCAATCAAGCGTCGATGAAACGGGTCACCGCGTCCAATTTTGAATCCTTGAATAATGTCCGACGACTCAGTGACCGCATCAATACATCGCGAGATCTCGCGAGCGTCATATTGAGCGTCGCCATCGGTGTAGAAAACCCATTGTTTCGTTGAAGCCGCGATTCCTGAGAGCAGTGCGCCACCATAGCCACGATTCACTTCATGGTTGACGATTCGAAGTTCGGCGACTTCGTTTTGTAGTTCCTGTAGCACTTCCAGTGAACGATCACTTGAGCCATCGTTTACGACGATGATCTCAAAATCACTGACGCTTGCGACTAAAGATTCACGAACATCACGAACCATCTTGCCGATTGACATGGCATCGTTGTAACACGGGAAGAAAGCCGACACCGAAGACACCAACGGATTACGCAATGGCATTGTGTTCATTGCGATGATTCTGCCAGAGCGTGACACACTTCAATGACTTCATCATCGGTAAGTTCAGGAAAACAAGGAAGGCTGACGCATTCACTCGCCCATCGTTCAGCAACTGGGCAGGCCCCTGTTACAAAAGGTTGCAATGCAGGTTGTTGGGTCAACGCAAGCGGATAGTGAACCCCAGTTGAAATTCCACGACTAAATAATTGTTGTCGAAACGCTTCTCGATCTGAGATTCGCGCCACCGCTAGGTGATACACGTGGTTGGCATCATATTTTTGCCATTGAATACTTGCATTCGCGAGTCGATATTGCTCAGCAATCTTTCGTCGGCGCTCGTTTCCGCTGACAAGCTGTGGCAAAACAACATTGAGCCAGGCCGCTTCAATTTCACTCATCCGATGATTTTGACTGACTTCAATATGCACATATTGCTCACTTTGTCCATGCACTCGCAGTCGACGGACGCGGTCAGCAACATCTGGATCATCGGTGACAACCATTCCGCCATCACCAATACCGCCCAGATTTTTAGTGGGATAGAACGAATAGGCACCGACTGATCCAGTTAATCCACGGGTCGCTCCATGGCTTTGAGCGCAATCTTCCACGACTTTGACGCCGAGGTTCATCAATCGTTCAATGTTCGCAACTGGACGGCCGTACAGATGCACCACAATCACTGCTCGGGTACGTTCGGTCATCGCTGACTCAACCTGATCAAAATCAATCGCTGCGGTCTCGTCATTGATGTCAACGATGACTGGCCGAGCACCCACTGCACAAACAGCCGATGCAGTCGGAACGGCGGTCATCGCGGGCACGATGACTTCATCTCCTTCGCCAATTCCCAAAGCAGCCAAACTGAGTTGTAGCGCTGAGCCGCCGCTCGATACTGCGACCCCATATCTCGCTCCTGCAAATGAGGCGAAAGATTCCTCGAACATTTCAGTTTGTTGAGCCAAGAGAACATTTCCACTTGTCAAGATTCCTTGAACAACGGCATGAAAAGAATCACTGTTTGAAATCAAACGGCGGGAAAGATCAATCAGAGGTACCACGAATGCCTCCGGTAAAAGTCCAAAGTCTGATCAACACCATCGCTGAACGATACTTGTGGAATCCATTTCAGCAATTGATGAGCCTTGGTGTAGTCGCCGCTGAAACCTCCGATATCAATACGGGCAAGATCTTCAGGCCAAGGAACGCACGAGACTGCCGAATTTTGCCCGGCCCGCTCAACCATAATTTTGGCGATCTGCAAAAGACTGAGCACTTCGGTATGACCCAAGTTGATGACTTCACCTGGCGCTATAGATCCAGCGTCTGCTTGTAAGGCTGCAGAAAAAAGAGCTGAGACCACGTCTGATACGTATAGACAATCGCGCAATTGCTGACCGTCCCCAAAGACTTCAATGGGTAAACCTTTCATTGAGCGCGCGACAAACACTGGCAAGAATCCCAATCCCATTTTTTGCAAACTCTGCCTGGGTCCAAAAACATTGCTCAGTCGTAAAGCAACTGTTTTTAATCCATGCACTGTTCCGTAGAGACGGTGATAATTCTCTCCAGCAAGTTTGTTCACCCCATTGATATCACGGGGAACTGTTGGGTGTTTTTCATCAACTGGAAAATACTGCGGTGTTCCATAAACCTGTCGCGTAGAGGTATGCACCACCACTGCAGATGGTTGATAGCGCCGAATATTCTCAAGTAATTTCAACTGCGCGGTGACATTTATTTCGGTGTCACCCGATGGATCGATCATCGACTCATGGTGGCTAACTTGTCCTGCAATATTGAAGACAAAATCAACGTCTCTGAGCAATTCTCTCACCGTTACTTCATCAGCTATATTGCCGTGAGTCACCGAAATTTCCTTAATTGTGGGCTCAATATTGCGCGCATCTCCGCCATGGTGACTGATTAACGCGTCAATAACACGAACACGTGCACCTGTAGTGGCTAAAGAACTGGCCACATTAGAGCCAATAAAACCAAGCCCACCCGTCACCAAACACGTCGATCCTGCAAACCGACTTAGGGCACCCACGTGTACCTCACTACATTGACCGCCAGAAACAACATTGCACTAGCCGAGGCCACAAAAAAGAGAGTCCGTAGCAACTTGCTCATCCGATCCAGTGAAATCG
>CALPPJ020000114.1 GCA_943325425.2 Bifidobacterium breve
ACGAGCCGAAGATGAACCGTGAGAAATGATGCACACGCCGTCAACGCCCAACAAAATGGCTCCGCCCGTACTTTCGGGATCGACACTTTCGTACAACGGCAATAACGCTGGGAACAAAGCATCGGCGTGCGGCTTATATTCTTCTTTGGCCGCAAACGCGGCCATCAAAGCCTTGATGAGCGTTTTCATTCCACCTTCAAGTGTTTTCAAGACAACGTTGCCAGTGAACCCATCGGTGACTACGACGTCCACATTGTCTGACATGACGTCGCGACCTTCAACGTTGCCGATGAAGTTGATTCCGGTCGCGTTTGAGAGCAATTCGAAAGCTTCTTTGCGCAGCGAGTCACCTTTACCGGGTTCTTCGCCGATTGACAGCAGGCCGACGCGCGGATTTTCCACACCGTAGCGATGGTGTGAATACACCGAACCCATAATCGCAAACTGCACGAGCCATTCGGCGACAACTTCAGCGTTCGCACCCGCATCAAGCAAAACAGTGGGGCGGCCACCTGGCACAGGAATGGGTGTGGCAATTGCTGGACGATTCACATTTTTGATACGCCCCATGCGCAACAACGCCGACGCCATCGTGGCTCCGGTATTGCCAGCCGAAATCATCGCTGATGCCTTGCCATCGCGCACTGCTTCAGCCGCACGTACAAGAGTTGAATCTTTTTTTCGACGAACTCCGTAAGCCGGGTCGTCATCCATTTCGATGACCTCAGAGGCAACAATCAATTCAAGATTGCCGCGACCTTCAAGATCTTCGGGGCCAACAAGAACAACAGGAATACCTAGTTCAGCGGCCTGCAATGCTCCAGCAACGATTTGGCTCGGAGCAAAATCACCGCCCATGGCGTCGACGGCGATGGGCAACATAAAAATCTCAGACGAAGAACTGTCAGACGATGTCTGGATCAGACTTCGATAGCGACGCGGTTCTTGTACCAGCCGCATGCCTTACACACGGTGTGTGGCAACTTGGCTGAACCACAACGCGGGCACAAGCTGCGCGACGGGGCTTCAAGCTTCCAGGCTCCAGCCTGATGGCTGTGGCCTTTCATTTTCGATTTTTTTCTTTTCGGAACGGCCACGGCGCACTTCTCCTCGTAATAGCCCTTGGAGATTAGCGGTAATCAGGCGAGATCCCTACCCCAACACGGCAACTCTCTGGGTGATCTGGAAATTAATCGGGCAATTATTCGGGCAATTGGTCACGTAAGGCGTCGAGAGCGGCCCAGCGTGAGTCAATTTGGGGTGCCACACAGTTGCATTCTGCGTTATTGAGGTCAATTCCGCAGGTCGGACACAGCCCCGCACAGTCAATTCGGCACAACGGAGCATCTGGGAGCTCAATCAGGACTGTTTCGCGCACCATGGGAGCCAAATCAATCTGATCATTATGGATTGCGAAGGCATCGGGGTCGGTCACGACCAATTGGTACAGCTCGTGAACCTCAATATCAAGCACCGACCCGACCGGCTGCAGGCAACGACGACATTCGCTATGAAACTCGGCTTCAATATGCCCATTCACGACAATTCCGTCGGAAAGACTCTCGCATTGAACTTCCACTGTGATCTCGGTTCCAGGTACTAAACGGGGGTCGTCAAGTTCAAGAAGTCCTGGCAATAACGAAATCTCGACCTCTTTGGCCGTCCCGGGACGCCGCAGCATCTCGAGGGCATTGACTAAAAGGGGGTTTCTCACCGGCCCGAAGTGTTGTCTTGGTCGAAGAAAATGGCACCCGAGTCATCGGAATACGACTCAACGATCGGTTCGTCATTCAGTGACAACGAACCCTCGTCTTGACGTTCACCAATTGACAAGCGACGACGACCCGTGGCCACTGTCTTCACCAGCTTGTCGAGCAGAATCTCAAAACTGGCCAACCGCTGATCAAGGAAATCTTCCATCTCGTTCTTCACGCGACGGGCATCATCGTCAGCCGCTTCGGCAATTTGGCGGGCCCGTTGTTCGGCGGCACGCACGACTTCGGCACGTTGCACGAAGCGTTCAGCCTGCACCTTGGCCGCTTCGATGACTTCATCGGCCTCACGGCGGGTGCGGGCAATGAATTCATCGCGTTCTTTCATCATCCAACGGGCTTGACGAAGTTCATCAGGCAAACGATGGAGAGCCTCTTCGAGAATCTCAATGATTTCGTCACGGTCGATACGTGGCGTTGACGACAACGGCATATTTGGCGCGGTTGCGATGATGTCAATGGCTCGGCGCAACAAAACGCCCGAATCGCCGATCTGCTCATTTACCCCGCGGTCGTATGAGCCGGTGTCGTCATCAAAGTCGTCAAAATCTGGTTTCATGAGTTTCTTTCAGAACTGGGACGGAAGTCTGCCGCAGGTTCTCCAAAGATACCTGCCAAAGCAGCGGCGACTGGACCAGGCACCAAATGACCGATCTGACCATGGTGCTGGGCGATATCGCGAATGAACCGACTACTAATGAAAGACTGGCCCGGTCGGCATGGCAAATACACCGTCCGCATACCCGAAACTGAGTAGTTCGTATGCGCCATTTGCTGCTCTACCTCAAAATCGCCAGGGTTTCGCAACCCTTTGACGATGAAATTGACCTGCTCAGCACGGGCGGCGTCGACCGCAAGTCCAGGATGCGCTGCGACTTTGACGGTGGGCAAATGGGCCACACAGGCCCGAACCAAATCAACTCGACGGCCAAGATCAATCAGACCACTGGGTTTTTGCGGATTGTGCATCACGGCGATGACAACCGCCCCAAAGAGTTCCACTGACTGCTCGACAACATCAAGGTGCCCGTTGTGGAACGGGTCAAAACTGCCCGGATACAGAGCCGTGAGAGCAGATGAGGCAACCATGCAGTCTTTACGGTAGCGGTTTTAGTCGTCAGTACGTTGCAAAAAGGCCATCCACGCTCGCCCATATCGTTTGGATCGAATGGCTTGCCAACCCTCGGGGGGCGCAATTTCGCGGCTGCTCTCGGCGACCACTACTCCACCTGGAGCCATGACCATGTCAAGTACCTTCAAGAGGTCGGCCCAGCGGTCAAAGTCGTAGGGGGGATCGGCCAAAACCAGGTCAACATTGCGAAGCGCCACGACATGTGTCATGACGTCACCGGACAACACTGTCGTCTTTTCAGTGAGTTGCAACGTCTTGATGTTGTGACGAATCGAGTCAAGAGCTTTACGGTCGCGCTCCAAAAAGGCGCACGACGATGCACCTCGCGACAAAGCCTCAATCCCCAAGGCCCCACTTCCGGCAAACAGATCAACGACTTTGGCACCGTCAACTGCGCCCAGACTCATCAACGAATTAAATGTTGCTTCTCGGGCACGATCGGTCGTGGGTCTCGTCGCCTCACCCTCTGGGGCAACGATGGGTCGACCACGCAAGGTTCCGGCAACAACACGCATAGAACCATGATACGGCAGACTGTACAAGTGACTCCTGAGGCGGAAATCGTGTGTGTTGATTGTGGAGGTCGTTGTTATCTCACGTCATATCCGCCCGAGGATGGTCTGTGGTTTCCGGGCGACATCGTGACCTACAAGTGCCGCGATTGCCTCGACCGGTGGGATTTGGTACTTCCCGAAGAGGACAACGACTTTGATTCGTAATTGGTGGATCCGTTGGCGGCAGACAGATCGCTCGCTCTCGGTTTTGACCTTCGGAGTTTTGCTCTATGTCGTTCGAGTTGTCGGTCCTGGATGGAGAAATGGTTTTCCATCCTTCTTTCCAGATTCGGCTTCGTATCTCAAGGTTGCAAAAATTGGACCGTTAAGTCCATCGTTCTGGTTTACGGAACGTCCCGTAGGCGTGCCGTTTCTTTTGTGGATGAGTGCTTGTAACACGCGCGCGTTTGTTTTGTTGCAAACACTTCTCTTTGCTGTTTCAGTCGCCTTTTTATGCCACACAATTTTGCGCATCATGAAAGTACGTCCACTCGCGTGGCTGACGTGCGCGGCAATAGCGGCCATTGCGATCCAACCAAGATTTGGATTATGGAATCTTGAGGTACTCAGCGAATCGCTCGGCATGTCATTGGCGATCATCGCCCTCACATGTTGGTTGCGAGTCGCCACGGAGATCACCACAAAACGGATCTGCGTTGCGACCTTATCAACGGTCGCCTGGATGCTGGTCCGTGATTCACATGGAATACCAGTACTGGTTCTGGTTATCGGCTTAACGGTTTTTACTTGGCGCGCAAGCAAGAAAGACCTTCGATCAACTTTGTTCAAGTGCATCGCCCTACTGCTCGTCATGTTTTCATACATTTCAATTTCGCAGGGCGTCAGTAACCGAAATCAATATCCGTTGATGAACAATGTCGGGTTGCGCATTTTGCCTGATCAAGAAATGGCTAACCGTTTCGTTGATCGAGGCATGCCACCAAGCGAAACCTTAAGCGGACGCAGTGGACGCAACACCTGGGATGACGGAGAAGTTTTCTTGAAGGCGCCCGAACTTGCCCAGTTCCGTCAATGGGTCAACGGCTCAGGACAAACCGATCAGTTGCTCTCTTTAGCAATGGATGCACCCTTCTGGATTGATGTCATGCAAAAGGAACTTCCAGGTTCACTTGCGTATGACTTCCGCCATTACGACCGTTTCAACACACTTGAACGACTTCCTGAACAAACATTTGGTTTTGACTCTCCGCGAACGACAAACCAATTAGTGCTTTGGCTTGCAACTGCGCTTGCCGCCATCGTCGCCCTTCTGTATTTTGCCAAATCGCGGAAGTTCGCGGTTTTTTCCACGATAGCCCTAGCGGCATTCCTCACTGAGATGTATGCCTCAATCGCTGGAGATGCCGTGGAAGTTCAGCGTCATCTCGTTGGACCATTTTTACGAATCTTTTTCATTGTCATCATCGCAATTGCCTTGGCTATTGAGACGATTTATTGCGCATTCAAAAAGCAAAGAACTGCATCCATTGATGAGACCGTTCTCAATAAACCGAACACTCGCCTATCGGCCGCATTTGCCCATTCGGCGATCTTCATCGTCGCACTTGGCGCGTTAATTGCGAATGAACATCGTTCACAAGACTTTGATCCGCAATACACCCGCACCATTATTGAACGGGCCGCGAAATTTGGTGGTAGCTATTACCAAAATGGCATTCATAACAAAGGCCCCCTTGAAACAGCGCTCTACGACTCGGTACGACTTTTCACATCAGATGGAACATACTGGTTTGGCGTATCGCTGTTCGTACTAATGATCGCAGCTTTGCTTTCAACGGCCGTTGCTGCAGTCGCTCGAATATCAGGTGGATCACGAACAATTGCATTAAGCGCATCAGTTCTCACCTTCTTACACTTCACCATCTCGTCGAGTGATTACGCGGGTGTTATCTATAGCCGCAACATGACGACCGGCGCACTCGCGATTGTCTTCACGCTCATTTGGAGCCCTCAGTTCTGGTCAAGTATCCGCCGGAGTCGTTGGACGTACATCGCTTCATTTGTAGTTCTTGGATTAGCAGTTCAAACTCTGTTAACAACATTATTTGCCGCGATCGTCATCGGTAGTG
>CALPPJ020000115.1 GCA_943325425.2 Bifidobacterium breve
CATCTTGAAGGGCGAAGAAGTCTGGTGCCAGCTCTTCAGCGAACCTGGTTCGGGCAGCGACTTGGCTTCACTCGGGACTCGTGCAGTGCGCGATGGCGACGACTGGATTGTCAACGGGCAGAAAGTCTGGACCAGCTTTGGCCAGTTTGCCGATTACGCAATTTTGCTCGCTCGCACCGATGTTGATCTTCCAAAACATGCTGGAATCACTTACTTCATCTTGGACATGAAGAGTCCAGGCATTGACGTTCGCCCCATCACCCAGATCACCGGCGTGCAACACTTCAACGAAACCTTCCTCACTGACGTACGTATTCCACATACGAACATCATCGGCGAAATCAACGCTGGCTGGAAGGGCGCTCAGACCACGTTGATGAACGAACGCAGCCACATTGGTTCAGGCGGAACTTGGTCAGTTGACCAATTGATTCAACTTGCTCAACAACGCGGACTATCAAGCGATCTCAACATTCGCCAAGGACTTGCGCAAGCGCACGCTCGCGCCGAAACACTTCGCTACATGGGTTTCCGCATGCGCACAGCAATGAGTCAAATGCGAATGCCCGGGCCTGAAGCACTCACGCTCAAGTTGGCCTATGCCAACCATTGGCGACTCACCGCCGAACTAGCGACCGAAATTCTTGGGGCTGGCGCAATGCTCTGGGCCGACGATGCGCCGGAAGACAATCAATGGGGTCAGCACTTACTGGGTCAATTTGCCATTCGCATTGGTGGCGGCACCGACGAAATTCAACACAACATCATTGCCGAGCGTGGACTTGGCTTGCCTCGCGAACCTCAACTTGACAAAGACATGCCGTGGCGTGTGTCGAACAAAGTTGGATGAAAGAGAATCAAAAAGAGAATCATTATGAGCAACACAACTTCTGACATCATCGTTGACGCTACGCCCGAAGCGAAGGCTGCATTCTTTAGCGAACTGCAAACTTACGTAGGTCTTGAAATCGGCGCACCGACTCCAGCACCGGACGAAATCAATGCCCCCATGATTCGACACCTCGTCGAAGCGGTTGGCGACAAAAACCCCATCTATTCAAACGCTGAACTAGCCAAGCAATCAATTCATGGCGGCATCGTTGCTCCTCCCACCATGTTGCAAGCGTGGGTCATGAATGGAATCGAAGGCCCACCGCGAACTGGTGACGGACCGTACGAACAGATGAATCAACTGTTGTTCTCGCGTGGTTTCACCAGCGTTGTTGGAACAAATAGCGAGCAGACGTATGTGCGTTATCTTCACCCTGGAGATCAACTCACGATGCGCACAGTCATCGACTCGATCAGTGACGAAAAAACGACTGGCCTAGGTACTGGTCATTTCGTGAGCACTCGCCAAGATTATTACGACGCACAAAACGAACTCGTTGGATCAATGCTCTTTCGCATTTTCCGTTTCCAACCCAAAGCAAAGGCTCCGACGGCCAAGCCCAAGGCACTTCGCCCGCGCCCCGCAACGACTCACGACAACCAGTGGTACTTCGACGGCCTCAATGATGGTGTCTTGTATTCACAAGCTTGTGCCGAATGTGGTGAAGTGCGCTTTCCTACTGGACCCATGTGCCCCACCTGTCATTCTTTGAAGTGGGACAAAGTTGAGATGCCACTATCGGGAACGATTCATAGTTTTGTGATTGCGCATTATCCGCAGGTTCCAAGTTTTGATTACCCGCTCCCCGTGTTGCTCGTTGACATTGATCCATCAATCTCTCATTCAGGCAAGCCTGGCAACAACAAAGTGCGCATGATCATGAACTCTGCCGACACTGACCTTGATGCTCTTGTTGTTGGTGCCCGCGTTCGTATCGAGATCCGCGCTACCGACCCCGATATGAAACTTCCTTTCGCCATTCTCGATTCGACTAGCAACACCGGAGCCACCTCATGAATTTCGATCTTTCCGAAGAACAACAAGTCATTAAAGATCTCGCTCTCCAAATTTTTGAAGGTCAATCGACTGTCGAGCGAGTCAAAGTTGCCGAAAAGGGCGACGGCTTTGATCGCGATATGTGGCAGCAACTTGCCAACAGTGGAATTCAGGCCTTGTGCGTTCCCGAAGAGTTTGGTGGAAGCGGCTTTGGTGGCGTTGAGTTGTCACTAGCGCTGATGGGTCAAGGACGTTACGTCGCTCCAGTTCCGTTATGGACAACCGGTGTCAGCGCGTTGGCTCTGACAGATTTCGGTTCACCCGAACAACAACGCCGGCTACTTCCCGCAATCGCAACTGGCGAAACCATCGTGACTATCGCTTTGGCCGAGTCTGGTGCTAATGACGTCATGCGCCCAACAGTCGTCGCCACAATTAAGGGCGACACCGTGACGTTGCTGGGTTACAAACCTGCTGTTCCCTTCGCTCAACATGCACAGTTCGCCCTAGTTCCCGTAACTATTGCCGGCGACTCATCGAACGATGTGGCAGTAGCCATTGTTGATTTGTCTTTGAGGGGTGTCACAAAGACACAAGTCAAGACAACAAACCACGAACCACAAGCCCATCTTTCATTTGATTGCACGATTGCAGCCAGCGACATCCTCGGCCACGGAGCCGACATTGACAATCGTGAGGCACTGCGTTCAATATTCGAACACTCGCTCACTGCTCTTGCCGCGATTCAAGTTGGTGTTGCCGAAGGTTCATTGGCCTATGTTTCAACCCACTTGTCGTCGCGTCGCCAATTCGGTAAGCCACTCGCCGCATTCCAAGCAACCACGCAACGTGCAGCTGATGGATACATCACAACTGAGGCAATGCGAGTGACTGCACTGAATGCTGCGTGGCGTCTCGCCGAAGGCTTTGATGCGCGCCGCGATGTCGCAGTCGCCGCGTATTGGGCGAACGAGGGAGCCCAGCAAGTTGTTACTGCAGCCCAACACCTTCACGGCGGAATCGGCGCTGATGTGGACTACCCCGTCCACCGCTATTTCTTGTGGGGCATTCAATTAGCCAGTGTTCTTGGATCTGCGAGTTCGCACCTCGCTCGACTCGGCAATTTAATTGCCCGAACCTGAAACGAGTCTCACATGACCACGCTTCCCGCCACTCGATCCTTCGCCGACGTCACGGTCGGTGACGAGTTAACGCCTTTTGACCTACCGATTACTCGAACGTTGATCGTGTCAACCGCAATCGCCACTCGTGACTATCAAGTCGTACACCACGACCCGTCCATTGCGGCCGAACGTGGATCAAAAGACATCATCATGAACATCTTGACTTCAAACGCATTTGTTGGACGTTTTGTTACCGATTGGACAGGACCTAACTCATTTATTCGTTCAGTCAAAGTTCGATTGGGTGCCCCCAACTACCCCGGCGACACGATGGTGATTACTGGCTCAGTGACCGCGAAAGATGACGCCAACAAAGTCGTCACTGTTGCAGTCAAAGGTTCGAACTCGATGGGCGATCACATGAATGCAACTGTCGAGGTGGTTCTGCCATGAGCATCACTCGTCCTGGCAATCAACTTGGTGGCAAGGCGTCAATCGTCGGCATTGGTGCAACAGAATTTTCCAAAGAATCTGGTCGAAGCGAAATGAGTTTGGCCAGCGAAGCAGTTGCAGCAGCAATCGCCGATGCTGGTCTCAAGCCATCAGACATTGACGGCATGGTCACGTATTCAACCGACAACAATCCTGATGTTGAAATAGCACGACATGTAGGCATCGGTAGTTTGCGTCATTTCAGTCGCGTGCATTACGGCGGCGGTGCCGCTTGTGGCACGATCGTGATGGCCGCAATGGCTGTTGCCACCGGAGTCGCCGACGCAGTTGTGTGCTATCGCGCCTTCAACGAACGCAGTGGTCGACGATTTGGTGCCGGGGTTCAAGACTTACCGAATGCAGCAACCGCCGAGAGAGCACAATTCTCATGGACAACGCCTGCAGGCCAACTCACCCCCGCCAGTTGGGTGGCCATGGTGGCTCGCCGTTACATGCACCTGTACGGCGCGACATCAGCTGACTTTGGTCGTGTCGCAGTGGCTGGCCGTCGCCACGCTGCCAACAACCCAGCTGCGTGGTTCTATAACGATCCCATCACCTTGGAAGATCACCAAGCCAGCCGTTGGATCGTTGATCCTTTGCACTTACTTGACTGTTGCCAAGAAAGTGACGGTGGTCAGGCTCTCGTTGTCACGAGCGCTGAACGTGCTCGCGATCTGCCGAACACTCCTGCCTTGATTGTTGCTGGCGCTCAAGGTGCTGGTGTCGATCAATGGACCATGACTTCTTTCTTCCGTGACGACATTGCCCAACTTCCCGAAATGAAAGTTGTTGCCGACGAATTGTGGACCTCATCGGGCCTCACGCCTGCTGAAATCCAGACCGCAATCTTGTACGACCACTTCACGCCGTACGTGCTCATGCAACTTGAAGAGTTTGGCTTTTGTGGCAGAGGCGAGGCCAAAGATTTCATCAAGGACGGCGCCCTCGAAATTGGTGGGCGGCTTCCTATCAACACGCATGGCGGACAGCTCGGCGAGGCGTACATCCATGGCATGAACGGTATTGCCGAAGCAGTTCGACAGGTCCGTGGCACAAGTGTCAATCAGGTAGATAAGGTTGAAAACGTTCTCGTGACTGCTGGCACGGGTGTGCCCACAAGCGGGCTAATTCTGGGGGTAGACCGATGAGCCAAGACACCAATGCAGATTTGAGTTTCGACTCACTTGATGTCATTTCCAATGATGCATACCGCAACGGTCCGCCTCACGAGTTGCTCACTCGCCTACGCAATGAAGCACCAATTGCGCGCCACCGCGGAATTGAACAGGGTTACCCCGAATGGTTTTGGGCACTCACTCGTCACGCCGACATCGTTGAAGTGAGTCGCAAGTTTCAGACGTACTCATCAGGCGCCAAGGGATCGTTAATGAATCAAGATCGACCCGATCTTGAACTCGCCCGCTTGATGATTGACCTCGATCCTCCCGAGCACACCCGCTTGAAGAGTTTGGTCAACCGCGGATTTACTCCTAAGGCAATGCGCATGCTCGAAGAGCACTTCCGCGAAGTGGCAATTCAATTGATTGATGAAGCCTTACAAGAGCAAACGCTTGATTTCGTCGACAAGGTGTCGGCCGAACTCCCTCTCATCGCGATTGCCGAGCTGGTCGGAATTCCGGTTGAAGATCGTCGTAAAGTTTTCCACTGGTCAAACACCATGATCGGCACCACCGACCCCGACTTTGCTGGTTCTCCAGAAGACGCCCAAATTGCGGCCGCTGAGTTGTACATGTACTCAAATGAAATTGCCGCACAACGCAAACTTGAACCCAAAGACGACATCATTACGACGCTCATCAGCGAACATGATGGTGACGTTCTGACCGAACATGAATTTGACCTTTTCATGTTGTTGCTCGCTGTTGCTGGAAATGAGACCACTCGTAACGGAATCAGTCACGGTGTTCTCGCCATGATTGAAAACCCCGAGCAGTGGAACCTATTGAAGAACGATCCGAGTTTGGTCACAACTGCCGTTGAAGAAATTCTTCGTTGGGGAACCCCCGTCAACAAC
>CALPPJ020000116.1 GCA_943325425.2 Bifidobacterium breve
ACCGGGCTGCAAACATTTGGTTACTTGGCTGCGATTCGGGTTCGTCATGTGAATCTGAAAGTCGAAATCGGTGACGCACCTTTGAGAGCAACGGGAAAACGCCAACTGCCGCAAGTACACACAGAGCAGGTTCGGCCGGAACTCGAAAACGCGTCGTGCCATAGGCATACATCGCGGTCAGCGTGACATTGATGAATAAAGCCCCAAGAGGCAACAATCCAGCACGACGTTTACGAATGAGCCACGCCCCATACAACGAGGCGGCTGCCAAGCCGTAGTACATAAAGAGGCCAGCTCGTGCGGCATTTTTGTCGCGACCCTCAATGGGAGCGAATTCTGTGTTTTGCCACGGACGGAAAAGTTCCCATTGGCGACCGACTCGGGCCGCAACAACCTTGGGTAGTTCGCTGATGTGGTCTTTGGCGTAGTCAAATCCCTTCTCTCGCCAATAGAGAGATTTCTGGGCTTCATCGCCCGTTGCGTCTTTTCCTTCACGACGTAATTGTTCTTGGCAATCAAATAACCAAAAGCCCAAAAACTTTCCGGAGTAGGCCTCGTCGCAATTTGCGTAGACGAATAATTCATTGCCATTTGTTGATAGTGGAACTAGTTCCTCAAACGATCGAGCATTGCGAATAAACCACGGCGCCAAAACAATGAGGCACGCCAAAGCGGCCACGGCAATATTTTTGATTCGTGTTCGAAGTTCCACATCATGTTGAAGCAGAATCCACGGAGTAATCAATAAAACTGAAAGCAAAAGTCCTTCGCCCCGGGCAAGTGCTGCAAGAGCAACAAGTGCACCCATCGCAAGAGCCCATCGGTACTGCGCTGACTTTCGTTTGGTGTCGCGCCAGCAGTAGGCGGCGTAGACCGTGGCAGTAGTGCATACCGCCATGAGACCTTCGGGAAACATCACGCCGTCGACAAGCCACAAATTGGGATAAATCGCGGCCAAGATCATGGCGAGAAGAGCGACAGAGTTTTGATGTTTTTCTGGTGCAACTCGTCGCGCTACTAATCCGACAAGGGCAACTACTGCGGTTCCGATTAAGAGTGACAAGAACTTGTGGTCGAAATAGGTTGTGCCACCAAGTCGAGAACTAAATGAAAGCACAAGTGGGTAGAGCGGTCCATGGAGTGCACTGGCATACCAATCTTGGTAAGCGATGAAATTAAGGGGTTCGGGAAACCCGTGTCCCGTCGCTAGCAAATTGGCGGTCGAATGATAGAAAAGTGGATCTCCGCCGTCAGTTCGAGTTGGTGCGACAACGAGCAAAGTTCCTAGTCGCACGACGAGGGCCATCGCCAAAACGCCGATGAACGAGGTGCGAAAAGTTGGCATGGTCAACTTATTGCATAGGGCAAGAGTCGCGATGAACCAGATACCAAGAATGAGCAATAAACCAAGAGTGACCGAGGTGACCGCTGACCACAGAAAACTAGTGAGTTGTGGTCCAACAAGAGTGATCACGTTGCCGTCTGAGTCGAAAGTGATGCGTTCAACATGTTGGCGGGTGATGAGGTCTATGGCGAGACGTGAGAAGAGAAAGAGGCCAGGGGCAACGAATGCGAGCACTGTTGCGAGGCGATGAGAAAACGCAGATTTGAAAAGTGGAAGAGATTGAAAGAAATCTGATATTGGGCGTCCGCGAATGATGGTGATCACCAGGGCGATGAACGCGAGCAGGCAGGCGAGGCCAACAGATGGGCCTACAAACGGTTCGCTTTGTTGAAAGAAGAGCGCCGTCGTCACGAGGTGTCGTGGTGAAATATCTAATTGTGGTTGAGTGATCAGAACTCCGAGAAGAACTATCCACCACGTGACATAACTGAGAGCCAGGGTCGCTACGAGTCGTCGTCGAATCGAAGGTTCAGGGTGCAGGTGCAGTACGCAGGCATGACCGATAACGACCACAGTTGCAATTGCCACAATGCCAAAGACCCAATCGAACCATTGCGGACGGGCACTTCCTTCATTGAGGCATGCCGTCAATACGCAAAGTCGAATCAAACTGGCGGCACCGAGGAGTGCGGCCGGACGACGAATAGTTGAGAAAAGGGACGATGAACTGATTGTTCAATGTTAGACAGTCGGACTGCAGCGCTTAGGGAGCATGGGCGAGTGAAATGACCTGAAAATGGGCGGGTAGATGGTACTTTCGTGGTGTCGTGAATACCTCCCGCCCTTCTTTTGTCCGCCAAGTTAAGCCTCATATGAAGCTTGTAGGGGTGTTGCTGGCTGGAGTGCTTTTGGCGCTCTACTGGTGGTGGCCGGGACTGGTTGGAGCCGGAGATCCTGCGACGCGACCGTCAGTTTTGGTGATGGGCAATGGAGATCTGAAAGAAGCTCAAACCGTCGTCAGTCGACGGTTGATCGAAGAGGGCTACACGGTGGCATGGGTTGATGCGCCGACATTATGGTGCGACATCGCAGATGCATTTGCCGATACCGCAATACAGCCGAGTCAGGCCATTGTTGTATACGTTGACTCAACGGCTGCAACGGCAACGTGTTCTGTATCTCCCGATGAGGTTGCTTTGCGTATTGGTGAAGCCGCGAAAGAGTTAACTCAGGCGCGACTAGTTGTGGTGACAGGTCTTTCTGAAGAACCAGATGTAGTTGTTGAAGCAATGAGCGAAAACGGAATCCGTATTGTTGACCCGTCGGATTTGCTTGGCGGTGTTGACGAGCGCATGGATTGTTTGTGGTGGGATGATTGCATTCCCGACGGCAAGGGCTTTGGATATGTCATCGTTCGGGACAGCGACGGTTTGACTTTGGCTGGTCAACAGCGAGTCGCACGAATGATTGTGGCGAGTGTTCAATGAATGCGCAATTGTCGTTGCAAAACATGGCCGAGGAAATGCTGGCTCGGCAAGTACGCAAAATTCATGTCATCGCATGGCGCGACTTTGACGATGCTGAAGCAGGGGGATCCGAAAAGCATGCTGACGAATTCATGTCGCGTTGGCAAGAAGCCGGGTTGTCAATAGTTCATCGCACGTCGTTGGCTTCTGGCCAACCCACGACGAGTCAACGCCATGGATATGAAGTGATTCGCCGTGGAGGGCGGATGACAGTTTTCCCGCGAGTGATGCTCAGCGAAGTGACGCGCCGAATGGGCGACTACGACGCATTGGTTGAAATTTGGAATGGTGTTCCGTGGCTCTCGCCGTTGTGGTGCCGTAAACCCAAGTTGTTGATCTTGCATCACGTTCACGGGCCGATGTGGAACCAAATGTTCCCCCGACCGATTGCAGCAATCGGGCGAGCGCTCGAGACGCGCATCGCGCCACCGTTTTACCGTCGGATGCCGACCGTGACCACTTCAGATGACAGCCGTCAGGAATTGCTGCATTTGGGATGGAAGCCAGAGATGGTCAGCACTGGTCCGGTTGGTGTGGACGAGTTTTTCACTCCTGGCGAAAGTAAGACCTTGCATCCATCAATTGTTGCGGTCGGACGTCAGGCTCCGGTGAAACGATTTATCGAACTGCTTGAACAGGTGAAAATAGTGCGTCGCCGTATTCCTGAAGCGACATTAACGCTGATCGGTGACGGTCCTGATCGTGGATTAATCGAGCAATGGATCAAACGCGAAGATGCGCACGACTGGGTGACCTTGACTGGTCGTATTTCGCGCGAAGAACTACGTTCGTACTATCGACGTTCATGGTTGATGACGAGTGCGTCGTTGGCTGAAGGTTGGGGTTTGGTGCTCACGGAAGCGGCAGGATGTGGAACGCCGGCTGTCGCAACTGACATTGGTGGTCATCGTTGTTCGGTGATTCATGGAGAAACTGGGTTATTGACATCAATCAATGAACTTGGCCAAGTAATGACTGAGGTGCTGGAGAATCGCGAACTGCGAGAACGCTTAGGGCGGCAGGCCGAAACTCGATCGCGCACCTTGACTTGGGATGCGCTAGCTGCGGGAGTTCTTGAACCGTTGTATCGACAAACGGTACAACGGCATTAATGGTTACTGTTCGCACCTCTGAGTACGCTGAGAATATGCCGTCCGAAACACGCTCTCGGTCATCGTGGTATTTCATTGCTGGCTTGAGCGTTGTCGTCATGATTCCTGCCGTGATGGCTTTGGTGGCGGTGTTGACCAAAGGAAGTTGGTATCCAGCCGGAGATATGGCGCAAGCCGAATTGCATATGCGCGGTTTCTTTTCGCATCCACCACTTGTCGGCGCGGCTGGTCGCATCGTGGGAGATTCTGGATTGCAGGGATCACATCCGGGACCCGGTTTATGGGTCGCGATGTTACCTGTGTATGTCCTCGGTGGTCGCAGCAGCGCTGCATTGATGGTGGCTGTGTTGAGCGTTCATGCAGTGTCCGTGGTGGCGGCATTGCATCTAGCGCGGCGACGTGGCGGAAAACTGCTGGCTTGTCTCGTTGCCGCGGTGTTGGTGTTACATATGAGGTCGGCAGGGCCTGATTTCTTGATTGAACCTTGGAATCCATGGTTGGCAGTGTTTGCGTTCTTAGTGTTCGTGTTTTTGATCGGTGAAATCGTGGCTCCGATTGGTGTGGGCCTCGCTAGCCGTCGCTTGGTTATTGCAACAACATTGGTCGGCAGTTATTGCATTCAATGCCATGCCGGATACTCGGTGTTAGTCGGTGGGTTGATGGGCTTTGCGCTGATTTCACTGTGGATACAAGATCGGAAACCGAGAGCGACAAACTCAGTCAGCGCTCGCTCTCTTGGCGCGATCGCTATCGCCTTTGGGGGCACCTTGTTTGTGGCATGGCTACCACCTTTGCTTGATCAGTGGCGACGTGATCCCGGAAACTTGACGATCCTTTGGCAACACTTCGGATCTCCTTCAGAACCGACCATCGCGCTGAGCGATGCCATGCGGGTGATCGCTACTCAAGCCAATGTGCTGGGACCGTGGCTGACTCAACCTGGTGCAAATGCGCCCTCTGAAACGTGGGCGCAATATCTAGGATTTTTTGCTTTTTGTGGCCTGTGGCTCTATGGAACCGTGTCGGTCCGAAAAGCAGGTTTGCGATCTTTGTACCAATGGCAGTTAACGCTCGGACTGGCCGCGGCACTGGGAGTTTTTTCAGTGATGCGAATCTTTGGACCGTATTACGAATACACCATTCGTTGGTTCTGGATCATTGCTGGTCTGATTGTTGTTTCTTCAATTGTTGCGGCGACGAGATCAACGAAAACGATGGCATCAACTTTGTCACTCATGAAGGCAAACCGACCAAGGCGCCTTGTTGTTGTGATGCTCGCTCTCGTTGTTGTGGCTCAATCCAGTTGGCAGATCGTTGACGAAACGAAAAAGCCAGGTCGAACCGAATCAGACATATTGGCGGAACTCGTACCGCAATTATCCGATCGTCTCAATAGCGACGAGGTGTACCTACTGAAAATGTACGATGCGTACACTTTGGACGCGACCGGTTTCGGAACAGTTCTAGAGCTTGAGCGGCGTGGATTCACTGTTGGGGTCGAGTCATTTCGTGGTGCCGCGGCCTTGCCCCACCGGATTGTTTTTGAAGAACAGGCAGA
>CALPPJ020000117.1 GCA_943325425.2 Bifidobacterium breve
ATCGTTGTGGGATGAGGCTTCGCCGATTCCGCACACAAAACTTGGTCAAGGGGCCGATTTAGTTCTCATTGCGCCTGCGACTGCTCGTTTGCTCGGTGCATACGCCAACGGTTTATCAACCGACCTCATGACCAATGTCTTGATTGCCACGCGTGCGCCAGTCATCGTGTGTCCGGCTATGCATACCGAAATGTGGGAGCACCCCGCTGTTCAACAAAATGTTGCCACGCTGGCATCGCGAGGAGTGCACATCGTTGAACCCGAGGCCGGACGTTTAGCCGGAGGCGATTCGGGCAAGGGTCGTCTGGCGTCGCCTGATGCGATCGTTGCAGCCGTGCATCAGGTGCTCGGACCTAAAGATCTCGCCGGAGTCAAAGTGGTCGTGAGCGCTGGTGGAACCCGTGAACCCATTGATTCGGTTCGAGTCATCGCCAATCGTTCAAGTGGCAAACAGGGCTACGCCGTGGCTGCCGAGGCGGCCTCGCGAGGCGCCGATGTGACACTTATTTCGACCGTCGAATTACCTGTGCCTGCTGGCGCAAACGTCATCCATGTTGAGACTGCCGCGCAAATGCAAGCGGCAATTGAATCGGTATGGTCAGCAACCGATGTGATGGTGATGAGCGCAGCGGTCGCTGACTTCCGGCCAGTCTCGTGTGCCGCGCAAAAGATCAAGAAAGACGGGGGAATCCCGCAGATTGTGCTCGAGGCAACTCCCGATATTTTGGCCGGTCTCGGAGCCAGCAAGCGCCCAAATCAGGTTCTCGTTGGGTTTGCGGCCGAGACATCAGACTTGGTTGCCAATGCTCAGAGCAAGCTTGAACGCAAGAATCTTGACCTCATAGTGGCCAACGATGTCAGCCAACCTGGTGTGGGTTTTGCCCATGACACCAATGCGGTCACCTTCCTGCGACCCAGTCAGGCTCTAGAGTCTTTGTCGTTGACTGACAAGCGGGCTGTAGCTCGGGCGTTGCTCGACATCGTGGTGCAGATACGGGCTAGTCAGTAACTGCACTGCGCAGATTTTTTATTCAACACACTTCTTTCACTGAAAGAGATGACACGGAGCCATCATGAGTCGTAACTGGACATTCACTTCTGAAAGCGTGACCGAAGGTCACCCCGACAAGGTCGCCGACCAAGTCTCCGACGCGGTTCTTGACGCAATCCTTGCGCAGGATCCCCATGCTCGTGTGGCCTGTGAAACTTTGGTGACTACTGGTTTGTGCTTGGTCTCCGGCGAAATCACCACCGAGGCCTACGTCGACATCGCCGAGACCGCTCGCGAAGTCATCAAGGGAATCGGTTACACCAACGCCGATTTTGGTTTTGATGGTAAGACCTGTGGTGTTCTAGTTGCGCTTGACGCACAGTCGCCCGACATTGCACAAGGTGTCAACAAGAGCGAAGAAGTACGCGCTCGCACCGGTAGCGATGATCTCGATCTACAAGGCGCTGGCGACCAAGGAATGATGTTCGGTTACGCATGTAACGAAACCGAGACCTTGATGCCGTTACCGATTCACTTGGCGCATCGTTTGGCTGAGCGTTTGGCATTGGTTCGTAAATCAAGCCAGATTCCATACTTGCGTCCTGACGGCAAGACTCAAGTCACTTTTGATTACGAAGACGGTAAGCCCGTTCGCTTGAAGACTGTTCTCATCTCAACTCAGCACGATGAGGGCATCGATCGCGACACCGTGATTCGACCCGACCTCATTGAGCAAGTGATTCGCCCGATGATCCCGGCGCAGTTCGCCAATGATGACTACTCCATCTTCATTAACCCAACTGGCAAGTTCGTTTTGGGTGGGCCACATGCCGACACTGGTTTGACGGGTCGCAAGATCATCGTTGACACGTACGGTGGTATGGGACGTCACGGTGGTGGCGCATTCAGTGGCAAAGACCCGAGCAAGGTTGACCGTTCGGCTGCTTATGCATCACGTTGGGTTGCCAAGCATGTTGTTGCATCCGGTGCAGCCGATCGCTGCGAAGTCCAAGTTGCTTACGCAATTGGTATGGCTCATCCAGTCAGTATTTTGGTTGAGACCTTCGGAACCGAAAAAGTTGCCGTAGAAAAGATTGAAGCTGCCGTTCGTGCAACTTTCGACCTTCGTCCTGCGGCCATTGTTCGCGACTTGCAATTGAAGCGTCCGATTTATCAGCAGACTGCTGCTTACGGCCACTTCGGTCGCGAGTTGGCAGATTTTGAATGGGAGAAGTTGTCACGCTTGTCCGAGTTCTCTGCTGCGCTTGGCCGCTGAGCAAGTCGATACCTGCCGATTGCTCGTGACATGACGACCGCTCCGGTCGATCACGAACCAGTCGTTGCTGGAATAGTTCCTGACCTCACTGGTCTTGATCGTGTCTTTGATTATCTCGTCCCAGTTGATCTTGTTTCAACGATTGAGATTGGTTCTAAAGTTCGCGTTTCGTTGAATGGTCGCCGTGTTGGTGGTTGGGTCGTTTCGCTTGGTTTACCATCGCCAGGTGTTTCTGCTGACAAACTGAAATCGATTGACAAGTCAAGCGGCATTGGCCCTGATGCGGAAATGCTTGATCTTTGCCGTTGGGCTTCGGTTCGATGGTGCGCATCGCGTCTGCGCCCATTCTTGGTCACCGCATCACCACATACGGTTGTGACACGTCCTGCGCCACTACGTCGAACCAAAGTTTTGGCTGAGCCTGTGTCGCCGGCGGCAACGAAACTTTTAGCAGAGGGTGGTGGAGTATTGCAGTTGCCACCCAGTGCAGATCACATGCCAACGCTTTTGGCGGCAGCACGCGTTGGCCCGGCGCTTGTTGTATGTGCTTCGGTTGACTCAGCAAATGTTTTAGCGCACCGCTTGCGTCGAGCAGGTATCTCGGTGGCTTTGATGCCAGAAGAGTGGGCCTTGGCACGAGGTGGTGTTGACATTGTTATTGGCGCTCGGGCAGCAGCGTTTGCGCCGTGCCCAGAACTCAAAGTTGCAGTCGTGCTTGACGAACATGAGGAATCGCTTCAAGAAGAACGCGCGCCAACTTGGCATGCTCGTGATGTGCTTGCCGAACGTTGTCGTCGTGCCGATGCTCCGTTGTTGTTGGTCTCGCCATGTCCAAGCGTGGTGGGAATGTCGGGACGCAAACTGGTTGCGCCATCGCCCGAACGGGAGAAGGCAGCCTGGCCGGTCGTAGAGGTTGTTGACCAAAGTGATCTTGAGCCGTGGAAGCGTTCAATGTTGTCGTCTGAACTCATCGGATATTTGCGTCACTCTGATATCAGAGTTGCCTGTGTCTTAAATACGAAGGGTCAAGCAAGATTGCTGGCTTGTCGAACCTGTCATGCGTTGACGCGATGTGAAGTCTGTCAAGGAGCAATGGTCGAAGAGGTGCCAGGCCGACTTGATTGCGGAGCTTGCGGTGCCACGCGACCACGTATCTGTAATTCGTGTGGTTCATCGGTGTTGTCGCGAATTCGCCCAGGAGTTGCCCGTTTGCGCGATGAACTTGAAGCCGCTGCTCAACGCGACGTGTTGGCCGTGGTCGCCGGCAAAGATAAAGAAGATCCGCTCGATGACACCAAAGCCGATGTATTCATAGGCACCGAGGCCGTACTGCATCGAGTTCGTCGAATTGATGTCGTTGCCTTTTTGGATTTTGATAGCGAACTGTTAGCGCCGCGATATCGCGCGAGTGAGCAGGCATTCTCATTGATCGCCCGTGCGGCGCGACTTGTCGGTCCTCGTGATCGTGGCGGCAGGATCGTGCTGCAAACATCAATGCCTGATCACGAGGTTGTGCGTGCTGCCGTAGCAGGCGATCCGTCGATCGTCAGTGTTGCCGAGATGGCGCGTCGACAGATGCTCGGACTCCCGCCAGCCTCAGCGATTGCAATTATTGAAGGTGACGGTGCCGACGTATACGTTGGTGAACTCGCCAAGGTTTCTGGAATGAGCACTGCGGCACATCGCGACAAATGGATGGTGCGCGCCGCTAACCACGAAATTTTGACTCAAGCCTGCGCAAATGCTGCGCGACCCGCGAATTCAAAAATACGCATTGAAGTTGACCCGCCCCGTATCTAAGGGTCCGGTTTCTAACGTTTGACGGTGAGGACGCGGAAACCTTGGCGTGATGAAATTCTCTTCACGGTCCAACCAAGTTCGGTCAGCCATTTTGCTAGCGAGTCGCTTCCGAGGTTTTTGTTGACGACGAGCACTGCATAACCATCTGGCGAGAGTCGTGCCAGCCAGCGATTTAAGAGATCATGTAATTCTTGTTTGCCGACCTTGATCGGTGGATTGCTCCAGATGACATTGAACATCACATCACTCGGTATGTCATCAGGTGTGGCAACAGTGATATTCGTGAGCCCTAACGAACTCGCATTGTCACGTGTGAGTTGCCGAGCACGTTCGTTGACATCAACTGCCCAAACCGCGCAACCAGGCGAGCGACGGGCCATAGTCATCGCAATTGGGCCAGCTCCACATCCGAGGTCAAGCACATCGCCTGCTACGGGAAGACTGGGAGCTTCCATCAACAAGACTTTGGTGCCCGAATCAACTCGCCCGTGCGAAAAAACGCCTGTGTCAGTTTCAATACTGAAACTTCCATCTGGCAATGAGACATCAATACGTTTGCGCGCTGAGGGAACCTCGGGGTCCTCATTGAAGTAATGGGCGGGTGGAACGTTCGAAGGAGCATCAGGTACAGACATGTCATAGGTAGCCTGTCATGTATGTCGTACCAAATTCGTACTTTCGGAGATCCTGTTCTCGCTTCGCAAGCGGCAGCGGTCACAAACATTGACGGCAAGATCGCGCGAATTGTCGAAGAAATGTTTGACACCTTGTACGACAGCGACTCGGGTATCGGCCTGGCGGCACCTCAAGTAGGTATCCAACGACAAATTTTTGTGTGGGATATGGACGATGAACCGATGGTGATTCTGAACCCCACGATTGCCGAATCTGATGGTGAGTGGGTCTATGAAGAGGGATGTCTGAGCATTCCGGGCCTGTACGTCGAAATGACTCGTCCCAAGACGGTGCTCATGAAGGGCATCGACATGAACGGCAACGAGATTTCACTTGAAGCCGACGAACTTGAAGCGCGACTGTTTCAACATGAGCTCGATCATTTGAATGGCGTGTTGATGTTCGACCGTATGCAGCCCGAACAGCGCAAGCAGGCGATTGCTGAATACAAAAAGCTGTCTGAACAAGCGTCACCGGTCGGCGAAATAAAGCGTTTGCGAGCTGAATGAACCAAATGCCCGAGCACACGCCTGAATCTTTGGCACCTTTGCCAGTAGGTGCAGTTCAACGTGTCGCATTCTTGGGGACACCCGAACTCGCAGTTCCGGTGTTGCGCTCTCTCGTCGAAGCCAGAATTGAAGTTGGGCATGTGGTCACCCGAGTTGATAAACGACGGGCCCGTGGCAATGATCTGTATCCGAGCCCTGTCAAAGTGGCCGCGCTCGAACTTGGGCTCACGGTGTCTCACAAAGTTGATGATCTCCTTGAACAACATCGCA
>CALPPJ020000118.1 GCA_943325425.2 Bifidobacterium breve
ATCTCTTTGGCCTGCCAAATACGAATCTCGGTGTCGGCAGTCGGATGGATGAGCAGGGTTGGGACCTTGACCTGGGGCATCGTGTCAGCCAACTTGGCGTGACTTGAGAGCCCGCTCCAGGTTGACAGCCAGCCCCTCGCCGTCATTGAGCGGCCCAGACCTCCTCGGCCGTAGTTGGCGTCAAAGGGGTCGGGGAAGGCAAACAGGCTGCCCATGGGCCGTTCATCGGGGTCAATCGACAAGTCAAGATAGGCCGGGTCGGCAAGGGTGCGATAGATCACCATGTACTTGGTGAACACAGCACGTCGACGTAATTCGCGCCATTGCACCGTCTGCGTTTGATTGTCAACTCCACGCAGTCGTGAACCGGCATCAATAGATTCGGCAATGCTGGCCTTGGCGATCGCATCAATGCGGGCAACTCGTTCAACTTGTGCGGCGCGATAACGCTTGAGCCACTCTTTGTCGTAGACACAAGGTTCGGGCCACGGACGCCAGCCGTTATCGGGGTTGTACATATCAAGCTCGGGAACCGTCGAAAACGGATCGCTTTCATCGGCCACGCTCGGGTCGATGACTTGCAACATGAAAACACCTTCACCTGGATGCGCGGCCATACCCACCCAGCCGTCACCAATGCCACGTTCGGCATGAGCAAGTGCCATTAATGATCCGCCACCAGAGTTGCCAAGTAGCACAACCGCTTCGGCGCCGCGCCGTTTCATTTCGTTGTACACAGTTTCAACATCGATCGTGCACGCTTCGTGCAGACAATCGGTGTCGTTGTTCATGTAGCGCGTACCGAAACCTAAAACCGCGTACCCAGCGGCTGCGAGTAACGGTGCGGCATAGTGCACGCTGAAGTCACCACGAGGATGCGACAAGATCACTGCGGTCTTCCACTTCTTGCCGTTTGGTGGAGTCCATAACACTCCACGCACAAGTGCGCCGTCGGGACTGACTAAACGAATTGATTCACGCGGAATCTCAACACCCGGATCATCCTCGGGCATTGGCCAATAGTTCAAACCAAACGGACGTGCACCACCGACATGTACATCAAGCATGACCGCACAGTACATCAACTCATATGTTGTGAAATACGGGGAGAGTGTCTACTCGGTGGGGCGTTCGATGAGTTTGGCCGTCAAGGTGATTCTTTCGCCATCGCGCAACACATCAATCTTGATGGTGTCGCCAGGAGACTTGTCACGAATTGCTGCCACAAGTGCAGGTTGACCATCAACGGGTGAACCATCGGCTTGAATCACAACATCGTCAACCTGCATTCCCGCAAGATCGGCGGGTGAACCAGGTGACACTTCAGCAATCATTGCGCCTAGCCCGCCATCATTGCGATCAAGAACGCTCACGCCAAGGTAACCCTCAGTGCGGGCTTGTCCGTTGGCTTGAGCACGTAACTCTTCGATGACCGGAAGTGCTTCAGCAACTGAGATCGAAAAGCCCACGTTGTTCGCCGCTACTTCGCTTGAGCTCTGAAACACTGCGGTGTTGATACCGATGACTTGCCCACGTGTATTCACCAACGGTCCACCAGAGTTACCCGAGGAAATTGCAGTGTCGGTTTGGATGAGGCCGTCAAGAGCACCGTCACCACTCACGATGGTGCGGTTGAGTGCCGAAACAATTCCGCGCGTCACCGTTGGGCCACCATCGAGATCAAGGGCAAAACCAACTGCGACTACTTCGTCACCAATGTCAATTGAACTGGGATCGGCAAAAACTGCTGGCGTCAAACCAGTTTTGTCAACATGAAGTAATGCCAAGTCATTACCAACGTCAACCGCAAGTACTGTTGCCAAAGAGGGTTCAGTGTCACCAGCGAATAAAACACTCACTTGGTCAGCACCGTCAACAACGTGATCATTCGTCAAAATGTCACCGTCAGATGTGATGACAACTCCAGTGCCCGTGGATCGACCGGGGTTCATACCTACTTCAGTAATCGCAATGATCGTGACCACACTTGGTTGAATCTTTTTCAACACTTCAGCAACGTTGAGTGCTGGTTCATCATCATTTGTTGCAGGCGCTGTCGCAACGGGTTCATTTGAACTACCTGGTCCGTCACCAATTGGTTCGGATTTTTCAGAGTTGCTGCTGTCTAATTCCGTGTCGGCCAAAGTTGAAGGCACTTCGGTCGAATCGGGACTGGCGTTTGGATCATCACCAGATTGAGCGATCTGTGCACCAACAAAACCGCCGAGCACCATCGACACAACCACAAGGAAAGTAATCACTAAGCCACGGCGAGATTTTGGTTGAACGGGTTCGGGCGAACTCGAAAAATTCGTGGGTGGGGTGGGCGGTGGGAAGTGATCAGTCACAGTGCAATTTTTACCTATCTACGAATGGGATGTGTGGTCAGGATTGGTAGGAATTGGGTAAGAGAACAAACGAAATAATCAGTTTCAAGTCACCCCTAGCGCTTAATAGTAAATTCTCCACAAGTTGGTTGGCCACTATTTGCGGAGCAAATGAAATATTCGCCGCCAGGCAACGCTGGAATGACGAGTTCCTCTGGACCTGAACCCTGCACCCCATAGTCGAGAACTTCAGCAGTTGGGTCATCTCCGAAAAAATAAGTGGTGGGCGCCTGATCATTGGCGTCCGTGTTCGCTAAGTACATTTTTGTTAAATCCGCGTCAAAGATCTCGTAGTAACCCCCACGTATTTCAGGTGGGTCATTAACGAAGGTCAATGTCAACCGAGTCTCGCTCGACTCAACAACCGCTGAGACCGACATACCTGGATCTATTGTCGGCACAAAGGTCGTCGACGAAGAGATCGTCGAACTGCGACATCCTGCTGATACGACGGTAGCGACGATCACACAAACGAAAAAGCCCCGCTGTTTCCAGCGGGGCTTTTCAATTTCATTCGACATATTGCATCGACTGCGAGTCAAAGACTCAGGCGTTCTGAACCTTGATCTCAACCTCAACACCGGCCGGAAGGTCGATGCGCTGGAGGCTGTCAATGGTCTGCTGCTTGGGATCAATGATGTCGATCAAACGCTTATGGATGCGCATTTCGAAGTGCTCACGTGAGTCCTTGTCAATGTGCGGTCCACGAATAACCGTGTAACGATGCTTGTCTGTGGGCAAAGGAATCGGCCCACGGATGGTGGCATTGGTACGAGCAACGGTCTCGACGATCTTGCGTGTCGATTGATCAATGATCTCGTGATCAAATGCCTTGAGACGGATACGAATAATTTGAGCCATGTTGTTCAGCGACTCACTTAATGATCTTGACGACGCGGCCAGCACCAACAGTACGGCCACCTTCACGGATCGCGAAACGCAAACCCTCGTCCATAGCAATCGGCTTACCGAGCTCCACAGTCATGGTCACGTTGTCACCAGGCATCACCATCTCAGTACCAGCCGGCAACTGCACAGTGCCCGTCACGTCAGTGGTACGGAAGAAGAACTGAGGACGATAGTTATTGAAGAACGGCTTATGACGACCGCCTTCTTCCTTGTTCAACACGTACACCTGACCCTCAAAGTTGGTGTGAGGAGTAATCGAACCCGGCTTACACAACACCTGACCGCGCTCAACATCTTCTTTCTTCGTTCCACGAAGCAACGCACCAATGTTGTCGCCAGCTTGACCCTCATCGAGAAGCTTGCGGAACATTTCCACACCAGTACACGTCGACTTCTGCGTGTCACGCAAACCAACGATTTCAATTTCGTCACCAGTATGAACACGACCCTGCTCAATCTTGCCGGTCACAACAGTTCCACGACCAGTAATCGTGAACACGTCTTCAATCGGCATCAAGAACGGCTTATCCAATTCACGCTGCGGTTCAGGAACCGACGCGTCACACGCAGCCATGAGCTCCATGATCTTTTCCTGCCACGCCTCATCACCCTCAAGAGCCTTCAACGCTGACACACGAACAACCGGAGCATCATCACCGGGGAACTCATACTCGTTCAACAACTCACGAACCTCAAGCTCAACCAACTCGAGAAGTTCTTCATCATCAACCATGTCACTCTTATTCAAAGCAACAACAATGTACGGAACACCAACTTGGCGAGCCAACAACACATGCTCACGCGTCTGCGGCATCGGACCATCAGTGGCAGCAACCACCAAAATCGCGCCGTCAACCTGAGCAGCACCAGTGATCATGTTCTTGATGTAGTCAGCGTGACCAGGCATGTCCACGTGCGCATAGTGACGATTCGCGGTCTCGTACTCAATGTGAGCAATCGAAATCGTGATACCACGAGCCTTCTCCTCAGGAGCCTTATCGATCTGATCAAAAGGCGTGTACTCCGCCAAACCCTTACTCGCCAACGTACGCGAAATCGCCGCAGTCAACGTCGTCTTACCATGGTCAATGTGACCCATCGTTCCAATATTCACATGAGGCTTCGTACGCTCAAACTTCGCCTTAGACATGATTGTCACTTTCCTTTACTTGTTGGTTGGTTTGGTATACCGCTCGATGTGATTGGTACGTGGTGTCAAGGATCATTGCTGTGTGGGACCGACAGGTCATTCACACGAGGTGAGAACGATATCAGCGGAATTTCCGCTGTCACACCCTCACGTCAAAGAACCAGTTATTTATAGAGAATTCAGCTCACTCGCCGCGAGTGCGCTTGATGATTTCGGTCGCAATTGCTTCTGGTACCTGCTGGTACGAGTTGAATTGCATGGTGTAGGTCGCACGGCCCTGGGTACGTGAACGAAGGTCGGTTGAGTAACCGAACATTTCGGACAACGGGATCTGAGCACGAACTACCTGCGTATTACCGCGGGCTTCCATACCTTCGATACGGCCACGGCGGCTTGACAAGTCACCCATGACGTCGCCCATGTATTCCTCAGGGGTCACTACTTCAACTCCCATGATGGGTTCCATGATGACGGGGCGAGCCATTTCGGCAGCCTTACGGAATGCCTGCTGACCAGCAATCTTGAACGCCATTTCGCTGGAGTCCACGTCGTGGTAAGCGCCGTCGACCAAGGTGACCTTGACGTCTACGGTTGGGTAGCCGGCGAGAACACCATTATCAAGTGCCATCTGCAGACCCTGGTTGGTCGGGTTGATGTATTCGCGAGGAATCTTTCCGCCGCTGATCTTGTCGACGAACTCGTAACCCTTACCTGGGTTCGGCTCCATGTTGATCTTCACAACTGCGAACTGACCAGAACCACCGGACTGCTTGATGTGGCGATATTCAACTTGTTCAACCAACTTGGTGACGGTTTCGCGATAGGCCACTTGGGGCTTACCAACGGTTGCGTCCACGTTGAATTCGCGCTGCATACGGTCGACGAGAATTTCAAGGTGAAGCTCGCCCATTCCGGAGATAACGGTCTGGCCGGTTTCTTCGTCGGTGCGAACACGGAAGGTCGGGTCTTCGTCGGACAATGACTTGAGAGCCTTGCCCAACTTGTCCTGATCGTCCTTGGTCTTGGGTTCGATGGCCACGTGAAT
>CALPPJ020000119.1 GCA_943325425.2 Bifidobacterium breve
CGTCGGTTGATGGTGCTTCTGATTCTGCAGGAGCGTTGGTTGTCGTCGTTGAATCTTCGCTACAGGCGCCAAATAGCAAACCTGCAACAGCCAAACCAGCGACAAAACTGATCTTTTTATTCCTCATAAGTTTCCCCCTATGGATGAACACGAGTCCGGATGGAAACTCGCACTGTGAAGCCTGCCACATTGACCAATGCTCAGCAAACACTCACACGAAATATCAGATCTATTTCTCGGCGCTTCGACAAGAAGTTTGTTGACTACTTCGATTCGCGATAATCACCAAAGGCCGCGTCGCGTTCACTTAATGCAGCAGTAACACCTTTAGTGACAAAAGATTGCATGTATTCCATTGAAGACGGCTGATGGAAACCAAGTGCCTGAATCTCGGCAGTCGATCGAATCCCAGCACGTATTCCCATCACATCCATCGCGCGGTGCGCTGCCCGCTTATTCAAAGCCAATAAATCGGCCGGAATTTTCGCAATACGTTCGGCCATTGCCAAAACCGCACCATCAAGTTCATCGACCGGATGCGCTCGATTAGCGAAACCATTGGCCACTGCTTCAACGCCACTCATTGAGTCGCCAGTCAATAAAGCTTCCATACCACGACGCAAACCCATCATCCAGGTCTGCCATTGCATATCTGGAGGAGACATCAAGCGAACTGGCGGATATCCAATCTTGGCGTCTTCTGCGACATAAACCAGGTCACACGCAGTGGCGAGTTCGGTGCCGCCAGCCAGACAATAACCATGCACTTGACCAATGATGGGCGTCGACATATCCCACATTTCGAACCAGTTGTTCACGACATGACGCGACCACCAACCATCTGCTCGTGAAATTGATCGTTCGACATCGCTATTGGGCGAGCCGAGGTCGTAACCCGCACAAAACGCCGAGCCTGCGCCACGAATGATCATCACCGACACATCACGTGCCTTGTCGCCCTCACGCAAAGCATCGAACAACGCTCCACGTAAATCATCATTCAACGCATTGCGTTTGTCTGGCCTGTTCAAAGTAAATCGACGTACCTTCGGCAACGGATTGTCAATTAATAGCACTGGATCAGACATATGACTCTCCTACGTTGATTTTCTTACTTCTCCCAGTAGGGAGCGCGCAGTTTGCGCTTATTGATTTTGCCCATCGTGTTACGACCAAGGTCGTCCACAAATTCAATGGTGCGGGGGCACTTGAAATGACTCAGCCTCTCGCGACAGAAGGCCAACACTTCTTTGGCGTCCGGAGGGTTCTTCACATCACGCGGAATCGCGAGAGCCTTCAGTTCTTCACCCATTTCAGCATGAGGAATACCGATGCACGCAACGTCTAAAAGATCGGGATGTTGCACCAGTACTTGTTCAGCTTCTGCCGGATAGATATTGACTCCACCCGAGACAACCATGTCACTAAAGCGATCGGTGATGTACACAAAGCCACCATCATTCACGTAACCGATTTCTCCCAGCGTGAAAACACCCGGCGCGATGTTTGCAGCCTTGGTCTTCTCGGCATCATTCGGGTAAATCACGCCGCGGCCCGTTGCATCCTTAAAGAACAAACGACCTTCAGTATTTGCCGGCAGTTCGTTACCGTCATCATCAAGCACAATGACCGAGAATGGCGGAACGGGACGACCCACCGAGCCAGGATTCTCGAGCCAATCAGCACTCGAGATTTGACACGTTGTGCCAACTTCAGTTGCACCGTAAGCGTCGGTGAAAATTAGTCCCCACCAATCAATCATTGATCGCTTGATATCAACTGGGCATGAGGCGCCAGTATGTGCCACCAACTTCATTGATGACACGTCGTACTTTGCCTTCACATCGTCGGGCAATGCCAACAAGCGCACGAAGTGAGTAGGAACCATCACCGAGGTTTCAGTCTTGTATGTAGCGATGGCTTCGAGGGTTTTTTCAGCGTCAAATTTGGCGAGAATCACCATTGGAACACCGCGCACCAGCAAACGCATGCCATTCAACGGACCAGTGTGATACATCGGACCAACAACTAGATGAGTTCCGTATTCAGCGAAACGATTCGACTTCATTCCTTCTAAGTGCTCACCCATGGTTGAGCCACCGGCAAACATCGTGGGCGGAAGTTCGGTGCCCTTCGGACGACCAGTCGTACCAGATGTGTACAACAGATTGGCTCGTGGCTTGACTTCAAGCGATGGATCGCTCGGATTACCTTGCGCAAGCCAATCATTCCAATCCATGACTTCTGGGTGCGATACGTCCCAACCAACAATCGTTAGTTCGGCCCCCTCAGATCGAGCGATCTTGGCGGCTTCAACTCCGCGCTCAAGAGTCTCAGGACCGACGAACAAGATTCGAGACTCCGAGTCGACCAAGATGTACGCGGCTTCTTCGGCGGTGAGGTGAAAGTTAACCGGAACAGTTGAGGCGCTTCCCAAGAGGCAACCCAAATGAGCGAGTGCCGTTTCGGCAGCATTCTCGGCAAAGACCGCAACGCGACGCTTGGGCCCAAGATCAGTCTCGAGTGCATTGTTCGCGGTGCGGTTAAGAATGTCTCCAACCTGAGCCCAGGTAAAGGCCCGATTGGGATCCCGTACCGCAATTTCTTCAGGGCGTTCACGGGCAAGATCGGATGCAAAAACAGGCATAAGACGAAACTACGAGATTTCAGACGTCGGCAACAATGCCACGAGCGATCAATTGCTCTTTATCGTTCGTAAAGTTCGCTGAGAGGTCAGCTGGTCCCCCGTAATGGACTTGCAAGAACCGACGGGTGAATAGCCACTGGCCATTCACCTTGGCGTAAGCGTCGTCATAGTGCGCCAGCAAAATTCCCGAGTCACCATTAGCCCGACGCATTCTCTCGCTGATTGCCCAGCGCCCCGTGGCCTCATTGGCCGAGGCCCCAACCCAAGCATCGCCGTTGTGGACAGTTTGTACGACCGATGAAATACCACCCATGGCGGCATACCACAGTTTAAGAATCGCCTCTTTACCTTCGACCAATCGGCCTCCGCCCAAGTCCCAGACCGCATCATCGGTCCAGCAACTGCCCCACTGCACACCGTTGCGATGAATCACCGCATCGGCATACCGGTTAATCAGACGCTGGATGTTGACATAATCTTCGACACTGACGGGAGTGAGTTCGCTCATAGGCATTATTTCTAGCCGAGCCAGAAGCCCTGACACGATGCCAGATAGATCGAACCCAAATAGATCAAACGCTGCTTCCGCTGAATTGAGCGCCGCGTATATGCGACAAGATGACATATATGAGTTCCGATCTTGATCTCACGAAGATGACCTTGCTTGACTCAGATATTTCTGATTGCCCATATGACGCCTACGGAAAGCTCCGCGCCGAAGCCCCAGTGTGGCGTGACAACGCAACAGGCATGTACGTCATTACGCGCTATGACGATGTGCGAATGGTCCTGAGTGACACCGAACGTTTCACCAGTGCTCGCCACCGAGGCCGCGTTGATCCACGATCCGCAAAAATCAAAGCCATGTATGAAGAAGACGGCTGGGTTCCGGGTGCAACTCTGGCTGCTCGCGACGATCCCGAGCATCGTGAAATGCGCGGTCTCTTTAACCATGCCTTTCGTCCTTCGCGAATCAAAGAGATGGATTCATTCATCGAAGAACTCGCACATCAACTCATTGACAAATTCATAGACGACAGTCGCTGCGACTGGGTGCGGTCATTCGCGATTCCTTTGCCACTGATTGTTATTGGTCGACAAATGGGCGCCCGCGATGAAGACATGTGGCAGATCAAAGCTTGGACCGACGCGTGGGTGCAGCGACTCGGAATGATGCAAACTGACGAAGAAGCCTTCTGGTCAACAGAACAAGAAATTGAAGCTCAACACTACTTTCAACCAATTTTTGAGCGACTGCGTCAACAACCAGATAACACCTTGCTGAGTGATTTAGTCAACACCGTCATTCCCGAATGGGGTCGCACCCTCACCGACAACGAACTTCACGCCGAGATGATGGCCGATACTTTCGTGGGTGGATCTGAAACCACAACCAACGCGCTGTCCGAAGGTATTCGTCTGTTGATTGCCAATCCCGACCAATGGAGTCTGCTGAAGTCTGATCCTGATAAATACGTACCGCTTCTTACTGAAGAAGTACTGCGACTCGAAGGCCCCGTGCAAGGACTCTTTCGTTCAACAACACAAGAAGTCGTTCTTCACGGTGTCACGATTCCCGCGGGAGCAGTCATCAACGTGCGTTATGCCGCAGCCAATCGCGATGACAGTCAATTTGAATGTCCCGCCAACATGGATCTCAACCGCGACAACGTTCGCAGCCATTTATCTTTCGGCTTTGGCACGCACTTTTGCTTAGGGGCACCACTCGCCCGCCGCGAACTCATTATCGGATTTCGAGCGCTCGTTGATCGAATAGACCACATGTGGTTTATCGACGGCGAAAACGATTTTCGTCATCATCCAAATTTCTGCTTGAGGTCACTGAAGCATTTGAATATCGGATTTACGAAAGCGACTGCATAACTACTTGCCTCTTCAGCAGAATCATCTCAGAGGGGCAGGGCAATTCAGGGTCGGGTGAGGTACGCATCAATCGTTTGATGCAGGTGCCTGGCGCGAATCTCTTGATAATTCCCTGAGACCTGTGAGGTTCTCATGCTGCCCTTGAAACCACGGGTCTGGGCGGCCATATTGTCCGTGTCTTGGTCATAGACATAGCCCAGGCCTTGGTCAATACCGGGCGCCGACATATAGCTCTCATGAATGTCAATGTCGTAGGGCTGAGCAGGAGGTGGTGGAGCTTGGCCATCAGCGGGAAACCGCAAGAACAACAAGTCAAAAGTGCACTCGTCTGGATTGGTTGGGTGCGGAAGGAATCGATACACCATCGGCTTATGTGCACCCGGGAAAAAGAAACCGTTAGGAAAAACGAAGTACTCGATCGAGTCGATTGTCTCGCTCACTTTAAAGTCTGAAAAATCATGGCCGTATTTTTCTTTCAACTGCTGCTGTACAAACGCCGCATACACATCGCGCGCAGTCTGACCCTCGGGAACCTGAGGGATATTGACTCCCCCAGAAAACTTGCGACCAATCATGAAATTCAGAATTTCTTGCTCTGTCTGTTGTGCAGCAATGTGGGGACTCTGTGAGCCAGATGTATGCATAAACCGCGACACATGCTCGCCAAATACGTCGTACTGAGCGTTTGCGTCACCAGTGGCACGAAGTGCTTCTGGGTGGGTTTTAAACACGTGATATGCCTCAAGAAAAGCCTCCATCGCGGCTTTCCAGTTTGCTGGCAATCGCTTGCGAACATGGATTTCGATGTATCGCTGCGAGAGATCCCATGTGCCAGTGAAATGTCTTGTCATGACCCCGAGATATTCATGCAGCGGC
>CALPPJ020000120.1 GCA_943325425.2 Bifidobacterium breve
CCAATCTCAACCACAACCGTGGTAGTGCCAACGACGACACCCAGTAGTTCAGGTACATCTATTGCTCCGAATACAAGCGCCGGGACTGATACGACTGCCCAGTGGTTGAAAATTCTCATTATCGTCCTCGCTCTGGTTGCATTGTGGGCTATCGCTCTTCCGATTGCGATTCGCTCTCTCGTTCAACGCCGTGAAAGCAACGCCATTCTTTTGAACTGGAGAATTGCGGTTGCACAGTTTGAAATAGTTCATGGGCGACTGCCGGAACAATTCACTGTGGACGAAATCGGCCAATCGTTAATCGCGAAACAGTGGAACGATCCGCAAGTCATTGCAGCAATCGTCAACGATATGAGCAAACTCCTATTCGCCCTCAACCCGGCAGACCCCATCGCTGCTGAAGCGTTGGTCGCTTTCGTAAAATCGCACAATTCTCAATTGCCGTTGAAAGTACAGCTACTACGAAGGATCAGTCCGCGACTCGCTTGGAAACTCGCTGGCGGCACACCCGCCTAACACATAGACATAGACAAAGACAGAGAAAAACTATTGAAGGCGACGACCGGCGGTTGATCGCGCTTTGCGAATCGCCCCAGCCACATCTTGAATACCGGCTTTACCCATTGCCCGAGCGTTGCGCTCAATGACTGCGAGCAGTGCCAGCATTCCCACAAATGCAACAAAAGCGGCAAGGTAATGAACCTGTAGCAACACGACTAACAAAACCAAACAACCAACAAGGCCAACCGCGGCCCAACGCACCGTTTTCGCTGAATGGGTGTACAAGCCTGAGGGCGATACCGCCTGGGCAAACTTGGAGTCGTTTTCTAACTCTTGTTCGATTTGGCGCAATATGCGCTGTTCGTCTTCGGACAATGCCATGGTTTCACCTCCTACTTTCCTTGCTGACTCCTAGTCTCACAGACTGCACGACCTAAGGCAAAGCATGCCCCGAGTTTTCTTCACCCGGACCCCACGGCGAATGACCTAATTCGCGACGACCATTCACCGACAATGAACTTGCCGGGCTAATTGCGCCGCGACCAAATTTTTCACGGATCTCATCGACTGCTTGACTCGCTGGACTCCAGTCGCGTTCTAAGTCAGCGGTCGTTCGGTTGGCATTCCCAAGTACGTCACTACCGTCTCCGCCAAAATCGAGTAGCGATAACTGCTCAACAGGCTCAACGAAGCCCGAAACACTGACCCCAATGAGCCGAACCCCAATTGTTGGGTCGATTTTCTCAAGCAATGGATCTAACGCCTTCACCATTGCTGGGGCACTCGCAATCGGGCTACCCGGAGTGATTGAACGAGTGATGGTTTCAAAATTTGAATAGCGAATTTTGAGCTGCAAGGTTCGCGCCGCGCTCTCGTGCGCCCGCAGTCGTGATGAAACTGCATCAGCTAATCGGACTATTTCTCGACGCATTGATTCACGATCAGTGATGTCGTGGGAAAAGGTTTCTTCATGACCAATTGACTTGAGATCTCGTTCAGTCTTCACTGACCGCTCGTCAATGCCATTGGCCAACGCAAAGAGATGACGCCCATGAGCCTTTCCCACTGCCCGAACGAGCGTCTCTTCACCCAATGCGACCAAATCGCCCACTTGACTCACGCCAAGTCGCTCCAGTTTGACCAATGTCGCGGGACCGACTCCCCACAACGACTGCACTGGCAGGGGATGTAAAAAGGACAATTCTTCGCCAGGCTCGATTCTCAATACTCCATGCCCCTCATTAATTCCGCCACTCGTCGGAATGGGCTTTGCCTTTTTTGATGCAAGTTTGGCGATGAACTTTGAGGTTGCCACACCGACCGAACAAGGCAGTTCAAGTTCGTTGTGAATTTGCTCCTTGATTTTCCAGCCGATCGCGGTGCCGTCTCCAAACAGATGAGTTGAACCAGTGACATCCAAGAAAGCTTCATCGAGAGCAATGGGTTCAATAAACGGGGTGAACTGCATAAAGATCGCGTGTACTTGCGTACTGACTTTCGAGTACTCGCCGTAGTCACCAGATAAGAAAACTGCATGCGGACACAGCCGACGCGCCTTTGACGACGACATCGCGGAAAACACTCCGTATCGGCGGGCCTCATAGTTGGCAGCTGCCACGACTCCGCGAGATCCTGCCCCTCCAACAACAACTGGTTGGCCTATCAGTTCAGGATGACGCCTCATTTCAACAGAGACGAAAAAAGCATCCATGTCGATGTGCAAGATCGTGCGATACTCAGCCATCAATCAATCCGCGAACTTGAGTCATTGGCGTCGAATACGCCGTAATACACGGTCTTTGAACCATAACTTGACTACAAGCCCGAATGCCTCGCCAATAATGTGGTGCGTTAATTTTGATTCGCCGACCACTCGATCGGTAAACAAGATCGGTACCTCAACAATGCGTCCCCCGCATCGAACGGCACGATGCGACATCTCAATTTGAAAGCCGTAGCCCTCGGCTTGAACACTTACATAATCCATGCGCTCAAGGATTGATCGCGAATAGGCCCGATAGCCACTCGTCGCATCATTGATCGCGAGACCTAGCATCCCCGCGGCAAATCTGTTGCCCCAACGCGATAAGAAGCGACGCAAAGGCGGCCAATTTTCAATTCGCCCTCCCGGAATGTAGCGACTACCCAACGACGCATCAGCACCCATATCAACCACGGAGACAATTGCTGGCAGATACATCGGGTGATGCGAAAAATCCGCGTCCATTTGCACGCAAATCGTTGCACCCATTTCAAGAGCCCTGGCAAAACCGTCACGATAAGCAGCACCAAGTCCAGCTTTACTCTGACGCCGATGCACCTGCACAAAGCCAACAAAAGTCTTGGGGAGTTGTTTGGCACAACTTTCCACTAAATCGGCAGTGCCATCTGGACTGTTGTCATCAACAACCAAAATTGAGGCATCGGGCAAAGCAGCGATCACGCCAGCGATAACTGCTTCAATATTGCCCGCTTCGTTGAAGGTCGGGATGACCACGACCACTTTACGAGGAGGAATAACTTCGCTGACAACCGAACCTTGCATCACCCCACGAGCCTACGATGTAGCGGTGACCAATGAACGTCCACTCTCCGCCATTCCATCGCCTTTGGCTCGGATCATCGCCTTTGTTACTGTCCTCCTCGGCGGTGTGGCAGGAGCACTGATCGGCTACACGTTGGTCGACATTCAATACGACGGCACCGGCACGACACCCCTTGGCCTCGGACTTTTGATCGGTGCGATCATCACCGCGGGAGGCACCGCAATCATCGCTGTACTCGTCCTGCGGGCAACTGGAGAATGGCGCGACCTCAGCGACTCTCGCTCATCATGAACCCATCATCCGCAGAATTTGTAGAACTCATGAACGTAGCGTCCGGCATTGCTCGCAATGCCGGCGACCTAGTTTTCTCGGGTCGCCGAAATGGTGCCGGCAAAGTGCTGACCAAGTCGTCAGCAACCGACATGGTGACTCAGTGGGACACTGCGAGCGAACACTTCGTCGTTGAACAACTCAGCAAACTGCGCCCCCACGATTCGATCATCGGCGAAGAAGGTGGACAAGTACAGGGCACGACCCCGTACACATGGTTGATTGACCCCATCGACGGCACCACGAATTTCTTGTACAACCTCAGCGGCTACGCCATTTCTATCGCTGCTTGCATCGACGCCGATCCAGTTGCGGCGGCGGTCTTTCTCCCCGCCACCCGCGAGCTTTTTGTCGCAGCCAAGGGACATGGATCCTGGCTCGGATCCACCCGCCTTCAGGTCTCATCATGCGAGTCAATCGAAACCGCGCTCGTGGCCACCGGATTCTCATACAGCGCATCTCGTCGTAATCTGCAGGGACAGCGCATCGCTCGATTGTTGCCACGAGTTCGCGACATCCGACGTCTTGGCGCTGCTGCGGCCGACTTATGTTTCGTTGCCGCCGGCCGACTTGATGCCTATTTTGAAGAAGGACTTCAAGCGTGGGATCTTGCCGCTGGACAATTGATCGCCAGTGAAGCTGGAGCAACACTCTCTAATTTTGTCGGCGAGACCATCACTCCTTCGGAAGTTCTTGTGGCGTCACCGCGCATACACGGTGACTTGATCAAACTTTTATGACCCGAAGGCAAAGAATCGACACGCTTGTCCCCGCCGTACCCTCGACATAAGGCAAGATGTAGTTGTGGGAACAAGAATCCTTGCTGTTGAAGATGATGAACGAATTCGCGCCGCTGTCAAGTTGGCGCTTGAAGACGAAGGCTGGACCGTAGACGAGGCCGCTAGTGGTGAAGAAGCAGTCATTTTGTTTCTTCGTCAGCCCGCCGATGTTGTGTTGATTGACATCATGCTCCCCGGCATCGACGGATTTGAATTGTGTCGCACGATCCGCCGTGCGAGCGACGTCCCCATCGTGATGGTGACAGCACGTTCAGACACCCACGACGTTGTCGCTGGACTTGAGGCCGGAGCCGATGACTACCTCACAAAGCCGTTCGCTCCAAAAGAGCTTTCAGCGCGCATTCGAGCTTTACTACGTCGCGCTCGTCCTGCTCACCCAGCACACCCGAAACTCGTTTTTGGCGACCTTGAAATCATTCCCGATGAGGGAAAGGTCTTGCGCTCAGGAACCGAACTTCACTTGACCAAGACTGAATTCAGACTCCTGTGCGAACTCGCCCAAAACCCTGGACGAGTGTTCAGCCGTGAACATTTACTTGACTCGGTGTGGGGCTACGGATACTTCGGCGATGGTCGACTCGTTGATGTTCATATTCGCCGCTTACGCACAAAAGTTGAAAGTGACTCGGCTAACCCGCGCCATGTTGTGACGGTTCGTGGCTTGGGTTACCGATTACAGGCTTGATCGTTGGTGACAACCGAACCAGACATCATTGAACAAGACGTGATCGAAGGAGGCGAGCCTTCGGGGCGATCTTTGAAACCAAAACGTCAGAGTCGGCGACGGCGCATCGGACCACTAGGTCTGCGGAGTCGAATTCTTCTGACATTTGGCCTCGGCAGTTTGGCATTGTCGCTTTTTTTGGCACTGGCGACTTTTAACTTCACCCGTTCCAATTTGGTTGAAGAGCGAACGGGAAGTGCCATTGACCAGACGTACGCAAATGCTTCCCGTCTTGCAGTAGATCTCCGTTCAAATCCCCCCAATATTCAAACTGTCCTTGAACGACTCGGAGCAGATCGCCCGTTGGTCTATTTCCGCGGAACTTGGACCGGAAATGATGCACGGTTTTCGTCGTCAGTGATTCCAGTCTCTCTTTTGACTTCAGTCATACAGAATCGCCGACCCTCTACGATGCGTGTTGAAGTTGACAATGAACTCGTGTTGGCGGTTGGGGTTCCGCTTGATTCAGTTGATGCCGCCTATTTTGAGTTTCCCTCTATCA
>CALPPJ020000121.1 GCA_943325425.2 Bifidobacterium breve
ACCATCGCTCGCCACCACAATGCGTATCGCCGAAGGCGCCGATTAGCCCAATTAACTAGTTCGTACGGAGAATGCGATCGGCGACATCGCGACCCGATTCAACTGCACCTTCCATATAACCCGTACAGGTCGCAACATGTTCACCAGCTAAATGAACTCGTCCCCACGGCTGACGTAAGACGTCCCAGTACTTCGTGACTTGACCAGGCTCATAGGTCGCGTACGCCCCACCGTAATTCGGCTCAATCGACCACGCCCGCGAGAATGCGCCTGCTGAAGCCGATGTCATCTGGTGAACAGTCCGCATATCTTGCGTGATCGATTTAATGCGTTCATCTTCGGACTTCGTGGCCAACTGTCGTCCGCCATCACCACCGCAATAGGCCATGACAATTCCCGAATCACCATCTTGATCAACTGACGGGTCATACAAACGTTGCGACAAAGATTCGGTTGTGCCGTAACCAGAATCCCAGTCGCGTTGCGCAAATTGCACCGCTGTTTTGGTGATCGCTCCATAGCCAAGTCCCCACATCGCTTCGCGCAATACCTTCGGAATCTCTGAACGAAAATCAACCTTGCGAAGCGGCACCAAAGAACATGCCAGCACCAGTTGATCGGCAACCACATCAAAGTCCCCGTCAGGCCCCTGGCAACCAACAATCACACCGTCAGTCGTTTGTTCAATTGATGTCAGCGCAGAACCCAACTTCAGAGTCAGGCGTGAGTGTTGACTCAATTCCATACCTAGCGCTTGAGCAATTTGCGAAACACCACCCTTGACACGATGTGACAGCATCTCAATTCCCTGCCGCTGCACTTCTCCATTCTCAAATGCGCGTTGCTGAGCAACAAAAAGTGCCGACACCTTGTCGGGCTCGGATGCAAACTCGCCTTGCACATTTCGTCGAGCGAATAGTTGCCCAACCGGACCAAGATCACTTTCACGAATCAGGTCAGCCAACGATCGCGAATCATGCAACTCAGCATCTGGGTGCAGTTGCGGTTGACTCGGATCTTCCATCAAATGCGCAGGTGCATCGCACATCTCTTCATAGCGTTCAATCGCCGCAAAGACATTTGGTTCAAGCTTCTCAATATCGCTTCCGACATGGCGTGCACCATTCCAGTAGAGCCAACGACGAATCGTGGTCCACGGCATCCCCTTACCCAACGTTTCAATATCAAAGCGTTGCATTAAATCAAGCATTCGCCAATGAATGGAATCAACCCATTCAGCGCCACTCTCGGCATATTGACCGCCCACATACGGCGAGTGAACCGTTCGAGTTCGACCGCCAAAGCGTTGCTCGGCCTCAATCAGCGTGACATCGGCACCACCAGCAAGAAGCGATTCGGCAGCACTCAAACCGGCAAGGCCTGCCCCAACGACAACGCAACGCATGGACAGCTCAGCTGCCAGCAAAAGTGGCGGCAATATCGCTGGACGATTCGCCAGAGCGCCGCAAAACAACTGCCACAAAAGCTAGAGCAGCCATCGTGATCGCAAACAACATCACTGCGCCAACTCCCCAGAACGGTTTAATCGTGCTCTTTGTTGCACCAAGCAATGCGACCGGGAATGTTGTACTACCCGCTTCGCTCACCAATGTTGAAATAACGGCATTGTCAAGACACAACGTGAACGACAAGAGCGCACCAGCAATCAACGCTGATGAAATCAATGGCAAGGTGATTTGACGGAAGGCTCGTGCCGGAGTTGCGCCCAGGTCGGCGGCGGCCTCTTCAAGTGATTCATCAAGACCGGCCAAACGGGCCCGCACGATTAATGTCACCACTGCACTTGCATACAACGATTGACCAACCCACAACTTGTGAATACCGCCGCTAAATGGACCAATACCGTTCGTGAACACGTAACCGATAATCGGAACGTCATTCAAACGCTGGAACCAAGTCACCAAAGCGATGGCATCCATCACTTCTGGTGTCACCAAGATCAAAAACACGGTGGCCATGAAAATCTTGGTCCACACTCCCGGACGTCGCGCCAACGCGACTCCAGACAAACCTCCCAAAACAACCGCAATAATTGTCGCGCCAAAAGCGGCCAGGAACGAGTTGCGGATGGCGTCACCAATTCCGGCGAAATCAAAGATGTCGTGATACCAATCGGTCACGAGTCCGTTCACCACGAAAGCCACAATGAAACCAAGTGGCCCGATCCAATTCAGCAGACGCTTCGAGCCCTTTCCGGCTGCACTCAAGACTCGTCGCAGAATGAGCGCCGCAGCGATGATCACCACGAAACGAATCAAAACAGCCCAAGCCGCTCCGCTATCGAAAAGTTCGCCCCACCACTTAATGCTGGTGTGCCCCGACCAAATTGAGAACGACGAACCTTCATTAAATGAATGGCGGAACACTAAGAGAATCGGGACGAACATGAAGAGCATGACGAGCGTGACCCAGATAGCCATCAACCACTTCATGCCGTCTATCAGGTGGGCCCGGCTGGGCGCGACCCGACGCACTTTGCCGATCGTGCGCTGATGCATTGAACGACGCACCGATTGAGTCAGTGGCTGCAAGGCACGAATCAACCAAGGGAACAACCAGACGATCGCTGCACCGGTCACGAGTGCCACCAGCACTGCACCAATCATCAAAATTGCCATTGCCGAACCGAGCGGCCAGTTCTGCGCTTGCGAGAATTGCGAGGCAATCATTGAGCCGATCATGTTGCCTTTGGCGCCGCCGAGAACTGTCGCTGTCACGTAGTCGCCGCACATCGGAATAAAAGTCAACAAAACACCGGCCACAATGCCTGGTTTCGCAAGCGGCAAAGTCACTCCGAAGAATGTCGCCAATCGACCGGCACCCAAGTCTTTGCTTGCTTCACGCATGCGAACATCGATGCGATCAAGGGCCACGAAAAGCGGCAAGATCATAAAGCCCAAGTAGTTATAGACAATGGCGATTTGTACTGCAGTCTGAGTTTCTAGAAGTTGAATGCCTCGATCGCCAACCAAACCAATATCGGTGAGCCAACGCGAGAACTCGCCGTTTGGCGCAAGCGGAATACGCCACGCCACGGTGCGAATCAAGAAAGATGTGAAGCTCGGAATGACCACCAATGCCAAGATGATCGTTTTCCACTTTTCGCTCACCTTAAAGGCCGCAAAGTAAGCCACCGGCAAACCGATCAGCAAACACATCAATGTTGCAACGACCGAAATTCGTAAAGTCGATTTAAAGGTTTTGAAAAATGTCTCGTCAAAAACCTCTGAGTAATTACCCGTTGTCAACTTGCTTAAGTCAACGGGAAGTAATCGCGTCGCGTCTTTCGTTCCAAACGAATAGATGACGATAAAGGCGATCGGGATAACGAAAAACAGCAGGTACCAAATAATCGACGGGATGGCGAGGGCATACTTTGGCCCTCGCCATCGTCGTAAACCAGAAGAAGTAACTGCAGTGGTCAACCTTGATCAGGCTCCGGCCTTGGCCTTCATCTTGTTGATGATGTCAACTTGACGATCAATCGCTGAGGTGATTTCTTGCGTGTGCATTGAGGCAACGGCGGCATCATCAAAGAAGATCATGTCGGGGAATTCAACATCAGGGGCCAACTCAGAAATCAGCTGCGGCATCGACTTCATGCCGGTGTGATAGCCGTGATACTGAAGTTCCTGAATTGAAATCTCAGGGATGAGATCCCAGTTGATCCACGCATGAGCTGCTTCAGCGTTTGGAGCACCAGCAGCGATGCAATACGTGTCCATAAACAATTCGGTGTCGGGTGAGCCAACTGCCCACTTCCACACGGTCGGGTCTCCGCCTGCTTCCTCGATGCGGAAGTAAGCCTGACGAGCATCACCATTCCATGCCATCGACAAAGCGTAAGCGCCTTCAGCGATTGCGGTGCTTGGGTAGCTATCGAACTTCTTGATGTGTTGCGCTAATTCGTCGACCAAGAAGGCCTCACAGGCGTCGAGGTCGGCAGCGTCGGTTCCGTTCCAGTCTTTGCCGTTAGCCCAGCACCATGCGCCCCACACGTTCGGACCAGTGTCGATCACCGAGCAGTTTCCACTGGCTTCGTTCATGCATGCGTCAAAGAAGTCCTGCCAAGTCACGAGGTCTTTGGTGATGACCGTGCTGTCCCACATGAATCCGGTTGTTCCCCAGTTCTTGCATACCGAATACTCGTTGTTGGGGTCCCATGCTTGACCCAAGTACGCGGGATCAACGTTGACCATGTTCGGGATCAACGAGGTGTCCAATTTCTGAATCAAACCTTTTTCAATCATTTGCGGGATGTACGGGCCGGTCGGAACGACAATGTCAAATCCGCTGTTTCCACCCGAGGTCGCCAACTTGGTGATGAGGTCTTCGTTGCTGTTGAAGTAGTCAACCTTCATCGAAACACCAATGGCTGCTTCAGCTTGCTCTCCAACCAATAGCGGGTCGTTGTAATCGCCCCAGGTGTACATCGCCAGAGTTCCAGACGCAGCGTTAATCACGCGGCTCCATTCGCCCGACGCCAAAGTTGAGCCACTCGGTGGAGTTGTGCCGTCTCCGCCATCAGTTGTAGGAGCAGACGAATCGTCGTCGCCACCACATGCGGCAACAACAAGTGCCAAACCAGCGGCTGCTGAACCCATTTTGAAGATGGCGCGACGCGTCAACTTCTCATGAAAACTCTCAGGTGCCAACATACGCAACTGCGGGATCTTGTCATTTGTGGTCATGGGATTCTCCTTCATTTTGATGGATATTGCTGTGTATTGAAATCGTGTGCTGAATCTTTTAGTTGTCGTGAATCTCTTCGTCGCCGTCGGTCATCACGATGTCTGCTTGTCGAGCCGAGAAGAGGTACACATCATCGGCCGACCAATGGCAAAAAACATTGTCGCCTTGCTGGAAACGCGCTGCGTGCGCACGTGGCGTCAGCACTAACAGGTCGCGGTCTTTCACCGTGACGACGTACTGCAGAACATCACCAAAATGAGAAACGCCAGCGACAACACCTGCGGTGACATTGTTTGAATCGGCGGGGCGCTCTGCCGACAAATTGATGCATTCGGGGCGAACTGCCGCAAGTGCCGGCTGACCGTTCGGAACGTCTTCTTCAGGACGACTCGCGACGAAGTCGGTGCCGTCATCAGCGCGAATACCGTGTTCGGTGGCAAGACCTTGCCAGAAATTGTTACGTCCGATGAAGCCAGCAACGAAGGCCGACGACGGATGCTCGTACACAGTCTCGGGGTCGCCGAGTTGCTCGATGTGCCCATCAAGCATGATCGCGATGCGATCACTCATGCTCATGGCTTCTTCTTGATCATGGGTTACGAAGATGAAAGTGATGCCGAGTCGACTCTGCAGCAACTTCAGTTC
>CALPPJ020000122.1 GCA_943325425.2 Bifidobacterium breve
AAGAAACTTTCGATTCCCATGAGGGGCCAGAACTCTTCGGGCGGAACCATGTCGCCAGTGACCAAGTGCTCATCGCTGTGGCACAAACCTGCAGCGCGCCAGTGAACAATCACTTCACCGGTCTTCGGTGGGTGGATTTCGATTTCCTCAATCTTCCACTGCTGATTCAAGCCCCACAATACGGCGGCCTTTGACTTACGGATTCCAGACATGGCGGTCTCCCCTTCGTGGCACGTCCTTCGCGCCTACAAGGAGAACGCTACTCGCCTAGGACCTCACGGCTCTAGGCGAGTCACGTCAGATCTCACTCGTAAACAAGAACTCCGCGAATGTTTTCGCCAGCCCGCATGGCTTCGTAGCCGTCGTTGACGCCTTCGAGCGAGTAGGTGCGGGTCACGAGACCGTCGAGGTCAAGCTGACCTTCGCGGTACAGACCAGCCAACTTCGGAATATCGGCCCGAGGGTTGCCCGAGCCAAACAGCGAACCGACCACTTGCTTTTCCATCAACGTGACGTCAAGCAGGTTCATCGTGACACCCATTTCCATGGCTGGGTGGATGTTGGTGACAACGACACGACCCCGCTTTGAGGCCAATGCCATCGCTTCAGCCATGAGGGCACCTGAGCCGACGCCCATCGTCAAGATGACCTTGTTCGCCATGGTCCCCCAGGTGACTTCTTGAAGCAACGCCACGGCATCAGTCATTGACGCGGCAGTGTGAGTTGCGCCAAATTCCATGGCCTTTTCGCGCTTGAATTCAACAGGGTCGATAGCGATGATGCGCTTCGCACCAGCCAAACGAGCACCCTGAATGGCGTTGGCGCCAATGCCACCAACACCCACCACGGCAACGGTGTCGCCAGGCTTGACCTCAGCCGCATACACAGCCGAACCCCAACCAGTCACCACGCCACAGCCCAAGAGGCAGACTTTGTCAAACGGCAGATCGTTGTCAACCTTGATGCAACTGGCTTCGTTGACCACGGTGTGGTGGGCGAAGGTACCGAGCAGGCACATCAGACCCAGTTCTTGACCACGGGCATGGTGTCGCGAGCCGCCGTCAGTGATTTGGCGTCCACCGCCCATCAGCGCACCAAGATCGCAGAGGTTTTGGTGTCCAGTTGAACAGCTTGGGCAACGTCCGCACGACGGAATAAAACCGAAAACCACATGGTCTCCAGGGGCGAGCCAGCTGACGCCTTCGCCAACTTTGCGCACGATTCCCGCGCCCTCGTGGCCGCCAATGATCGGCAGGGCAAAAGGAAGGTCGCCCGTCATCAAGTGCTCATCGCTATGGCACATTCCGGATGCCTTCATTTCGACTAGCACTTCACCGGCTTTGGGATCGTCAAGCTCGATCTCCTCAACGCTCCAGGGCTTATTTGTTTCCCACAAAATTGCGGCCTTAGATTTCATCTGCACCCCCGTGACTAGGTGGTCATCGTGTCGATGACCCGAATTGATATTCATATTAGATCAGGCGAACGGTAGTCGCTCGTGAGTCAGAGCGTTGTACGCTTCTAGTCATGGAAAGCCCGATTGTCACCGCAGATACTTCTGTTATCGAAGAGTCCCCCGTCGCCCATGTAGTTGGGGACGCCCCCGCCATTGAAGCCGAACTGCTCATCGAGGAAATTTCCATCGATGGCATGTGCGGCGTTTACTGAGCCTCGCGTTTACGGCAAACGAGACCGTCATGTCTGTCGCTCTCGAGTCAGTTCTCGAAATCCATCCGCAAGTAGCGGTTCGTCCAGAAACTTTCGGTGCGCTGGCATATCACTACGGCAATCGCCGACTGATTTTCCTGAAGCACCCCGACGTCGTCACCGTGGTGCAATCCCTTAATTCACATCCCGACGTGCAGTCAACATTGACTGCATGCGGAGTAGCCCCAGAGCGTTGGCCGTCATTTGTTGCCGCCTTGTCATCGCTTGAAACATCGGAGGTCGTGCGTGAGCGCCAAATCGCTAGTTGACGAAATGAAGCGGGGCCTTGATGCACCTATTTGTCTCACTTGGGAACTTACCTATGCGTGCAACTTGCAATGTGTGCATTGCTTGTCGTCAAGTGGTCAGCGTGATGAGCGCGAACTCTCAACCGACGAAGCGAAAAAGATTCTCGACGATTTGCGTGACCTACAGGTGTTCTACATCAACATCGGTGGCGGCGAACCGATGGTGCGCCGTGACTTTTTTGAACTACTTGAATACTCAGTTGCGAATGGCATCGGTGTGAAGTTCAGTACTAACGGCGCATTCATTGACGAAGAAAAAGCCCGTCGTCTCGCGGCTATGGATTATCTCGATATCCAGATCAGCCTTGACGGCGTTGACGCGGCCACTAATGACGCCGTTCGTGGCGAAGGTTCGTACGACATGGCCATTCGAGCCATGGAAAATCTGAAGGCTGCCAACTTCGGTCAATTCAAAATTTCTGTCGTGGTGACTCGCCATAACGTTTCGCAACTTGATCAGTTCAAAGCATTGGCCGACCATTACGGCGCGCAGTTACGTATCACTCGCTTACGCCCTGCTGGTCGAGGTGCTGATACTTGGCACGAACTTCATCCGACCAATGCGCAACAACGCGAGATTTACAACTGGTTATTGAAGCACGGCGAAAATGTGTTGACTGGCGACTCGTTCTTCCACCTCAACGCTCTTGGTGAATCACTTCCCGGACTCAACATGTGTGGCGCTGGACGAGTGGTGTGTCTCATCGACCCCATCGGCGATGTGTACGCCTGCCCATTCGTCATTCACGATGAATTCAAAGCCGGCAATGTGCGCGACGAAGGTGGCTTTGCCAAAGTGTGGAAACAAAGCGATTTGTTCGTGTCATTGCGTGAACCACAATCTGCTGGCGCGTGCGCATCGTGTGGTGCTTTCGACGCATGTCAGGGCGGATGCATGGCCGCAAAGTTCTTCACCGGACTTCCACTTGACGGACCCGACCCCGAATGTGTGGGTGGCGATGCCGACGAAGCACTTTCAATCATCTCGCGCGGTTCAGAACCCAAGCCGAGTATGGATCACTCAAAGCCCGTCACTCTGACGCGAAAGAAGTTGCCGGTTTCTGCGTCGCATTAAGCATCTGCTGTATTCCAACTGCAGCTAACACGATGAGTCCAACCTCGGCCGGTAAACGAAAACGCACGTAGGCGTTTGCCACCATCGCCACCAAAATGACGAACGGCAAAAGAACCGCCAAGATGATTCGGTCAGTTCGGTTTGATAACTGCCGTAGTCCGAAACCAGCAGCAACCACGATTAACCAGAATTGGATCACGCCAAGCATCGAAACCTCAGTTGGACGTCCCTCTGATTTTGCCGCGTTGTTATTTGAGCCAATGAAACCGACGCTCAAAACACGAGCCACTCGAGCTGCTGCGACCGTCGGATATCGACCAATTTGATCACGTAAATATGCCAAGCCATCGCGGCGCATCAGTTTTGACGCGAGTGAAGCGTCGGCATCAATTGGAACCGGCGTCTCATACGCACACCAAATATCCCAACTACCAACGTCGCCAAAAAACGTTGAGTCACAGTTTGCGCCAGCCAATGTCAAACCATCATTAGTTGAGATGAATACCGAGTCACTGAAACGTGACTGATTCCAAAGTATCCACGGCGAAACGATTACAAGCGAAGTTGCAAGCACAATCGCAGCACGCTTGAAGCGCGTTGCCAATGAGAGATCTGCACTTGCCACACTGAATACGAGTGCCACACCCAAGACAGTGACAACGGCTAGTTCGGGCCGAGTCAATGCCAAAAGACCTGCAGTGACACCAAGCCCGAGCAACGAAGCAACGTCGTGGCGGCGCCGATATGTCAAAGCCAGCAAAATTGATATTGCGACCAGAAAAAAAGTGGGAGTCTCGGCCATGATGAGACCATCGTTCACCCACACATTGGCGTAGACCGCAGTGATGACTGCTGCAATAGTCCCGACCCTGTCGCCGGCGAGCAAGCGTCCGATCATTGCCATGATCACAATTGAGGCGACACCAATCAAGGTCATCGTCAGCCGCTGGGCCGTCATGAACGAGCCTGATGCCTCGGTCAACCAAGTCACTGGAGTTAAAAGGAACGAAGTCAATGGCGGATGATCAGCGGCTGGCATTCCTTGGGCAAATGGCTGCTCAAACCATTCTCCGCGCGAGTTCGTCAGCGCTTGGGCCGAGTAGTACAACTGGTCGCCCACCGGCTCATCAAAACGGGTAACGCCAAGCACGAAGGCGAGTCGTACAAGTAAGCCGAATCCGGCAATGACCGAGACTCGCAACCACCACGATTGCCACATGCCTTTCACCACGATGACGCTACCCATTTATCATCCCTGACAAATTCAGAATCATCGACCAAGAGTTTCCGATTTCGTCCAAAATCGGCGAGACTGTCAGCGATGTCATTAGTGCAGTCACTTTCAATCGGTTCTCGCACCGCACCCAATCGGGTGATGTTCGGACCTCATGTCACCAATTTGGGTACCGACGAGCGTTCATTCTCTGGTGACCATGTCGCGTATTACGAACGCCGCGCTATCGGTGGATGTGGAGTCATCGTTGTTGAAGGTGCAAGCGTTCACGACAGTGATTGGCCATACGAGCGCGCACCACTTGCAAGTCGTTGTACTTCAGGTTGGGCCGATATCGCTAAGGCTTGTCACCGCCATGGCTCCCTCGTCATCGCATCACTTGACCACGCTGGCGGACAGGGCTCTTCGGCTTATTCGCAACAACCGCTGTGGGCGCCTTCACGCGTGCCCGAAGTTAACTCACGTGAAGTTCCAAAATGGATGGAACACGAAGACATTGTGGCGGTGATTCAGGGTTTCGGTGAAGCTACTCGTCTCGCAATCGTTGCCGGGTGCGATGGTGTTGAGATCAACGCTGGCCAACACAGTTTGGTCCGTCAGTTTTTGTCGGGTCTCACCAATCAGCGCGGAGATGAATACGCCGATCGCATGTTGTTCGCCCGACAAGTTGTCCATGCCGTACGCAGCGCGGCGATTGCGGTGCGCCCTGATGCAATTGTTGGTTTGCGATTGTCATGTGACGAGCTTGCTCCATGGGCCGGAATTACACCAGAGATGGCTCCCGAAATCGCCCGCGAACTCTGCGAACTGGGTATTGATTACGTCGTTGTGGTCCGAGGCTCAATTTTCTCTGCTGAAAAAACTCGACCCGACTTCCATGAACCAACAGGTTTTAACATTGATACCTGTCGTGCGTTAAGTGCGGTATTGCCCGATAACACAGTGCTTTTCTTGCAAGGTTCAATCGTTGATGTCGGTCAAGCCGAGTGGGCTATCAACGACGGTGTATGTGATGCAGT
>CALPPJ020000123.1 GCA_943325425.2 Bifidobacterium breve
GAACGATGTCTTGATGAACGCGCATCGGGACTCGAGCCAACGCCGCCTCTACTCGCTTGGGGTCGGGCATGACGTCTAAGAAATTGGAGCCATCCAGGAAGAGCACATCAAGTTCATCGCGTTCGGCCGCAAGGACCATCTCTGGTGCTGTGATCCCTGGTGTTGCTGGCACGTCAAAACCCCACATTGTCGAGAGTTCGCGTGCGGATTCGGTCGACACGGTAACGCCTCCTGGAAATGCTGTTGAATACGCTCCCATTTCGGCGCCGCCTTGCACACCTGAGTGTCCGCGAATTGGCATAAGTCCAGCCCCATTACGACCGACATTGCCGCGAGCGAGTGCAATGTTCACAATTGCTTGAACACCTTCAACTCCATGGCGATGTTGGGTAATGCCCATACTCCAGATGAGGATCGCGCTCTTGGATGACGCGTACAGATGAGCGAGCGCATTGAGTGTCTCTTCGTCAACTCCGGCATCACGCAGTAAATCTTCTCGATCAAGAGTCGCTACATGTTCAACAAGTTCATTCCAACTGTGCGTGTGTTGCTCAATGAAATCATGGTCAATCGCATCAAGCTCAATTAGTTGTTTTAGCAAAGCATTGGCAAGTGCGACATCGCCTTCAGGACGTACTGGTACGTGTAAGTCGCATAACTTAGTGCCAAATAAAAGTGACTCCGGTTTTGATGGAACCCAATAACGCTCAAGGCCTGGCTCGAGATAGGGATTAATCACGACAACTTTGGCGCCATTCTTTTTGGCTTCATAGAGATATTTCGTGAAGACCGGTTGATTGTTGGCAACGTTGGCGCCCCACAAAACAACTACGTCGGTTTCAAGAACATCTTGCAAACTGCACGTGCTCGCAGCGACTCCGATCGTTGATTTCAATCCGATCGTTGATGGCGCATGACATGTGCGGGCGGCTGAGTCAATGTTGGCGATACCCATGGCCCGAGCGGCCTTGCCAGCGACATAATACGACTCGTTGGTTAATCCTCGACTGGTGAGATAGATAGCGGTTCGATCTCCGCCCGCAGCACGAATACCAAGACCAACAGCATCAAGTGCTTCATCCCACGAGATACGAGTAAATCCCTTTTCTCCACGCTTGCGTCGCATTGGGTAGGCGAGACGCCCCATCTCGCGAAGTTCTGTACCGGTGCGCTTGCGTAGCCATGAAACATCACTTAACACAGAATGATCAAACGCAGGAGCACAGTTCACCTCAAGTAATTTCAACCGCGTGGTGCACAAGTGAATTCCGTCAAGGGTCCAGTCATGCAGTCCAGCAACACCTAGCGCACAGCCGTCGCAGACACCTTCGTTCAGAATCTTCCACGCACGTTTCGGCGTGCGGCGAACATTCACGGCGACGCGCGCCATCTCGCCGAGATGATTTGGTTTGGTATGGCCAATGCCGTTTGGCGACAGGCTCACCCAAGATTTTGGATTCCAGAGGCGACGCGCCACTGGTGGATCAAATTTCTTCGTAGTACTCGCGGCCGAGATGGGTGATGACATCTTCGCCCATCATCCAACGCAACGTGTTCTTCAACTTGGTGAGCTGAATGAACAAGTCATGCTCGGGGTAGAGGCCAGGTGCAACCTGTGGGCTCTTGTAGTAGAAACTCAACCACTCTTGGATGCCACCCATACCGGCGCGCTGTGCAAGGTCGCTCAGCAAGATGAGGTCAAGTGCAAGCGGGGCAGCGAGGATCGAGTCACGACACAAGAAGTTGACCTTGATCTGCATGGGGTAACCCAACCAGCCAGTGATGTCGATGTTGTCCCAGCCCTCTTTGGCGTCGCCACGAGGTGGGTAGTAGTTGATGGAAACTTTATGGAAGACATTGCCGTACAACTCGGGGTACTTCGCCGGCTGCAAAATGTCTTCGAGCACTCCAAGTTTTGATTCTTCTTTGGTCTTGAAGTTTTCTGGCGCATCAAGCACCTCGCCGTCACGGTTGCCAAGAATATTCGTGCTGTACCAACCCGACAAACCGAGCATGCGGGCCTTGAGCATTGGGGCCAAAACAGTCTTCATGAGTGTTTGACCGGTCTTGAAGTCTTTGCCAGAAATCGGAATGTTCTTCTCAGTTGCGAATTGACGCAACACTGGTGCGTCTACAGCCAAGTTGGGTGCACCGTTATTGAACGGAACTCCTTCTAGTAATGCTGCGTACGCATACAACTGACAAGGTGAAACTGTTTCATCGTTGGCGTCAATGGCCTTCTCGAATGATTCGAGGTCCATGTGTGCCTTGCCTGGCTCGATGAAGATTTCGGTACTTGCACACCAGATCATGACAACGCGATCAACCTGCTTCTCTTCTTTGAAGCGATTGATGTCTTCGCGAATTGCATTGAGCATGCCGCGCTTGCTGCTGATTGGCTTGATGTGTTCGCCGTCAAGGTTGCGCGCATACTTGCGTTCGAAAGCAGCTTGCATGGGGCGAATCTCGCGCAGTGCATCACTGATGGCTTCGATGTGCTTGCCGCTCTCAAGAACGCCAGCACGACTGGCTGAAACGTATGCGTCATCTGGATACACATCCCAGGCGCCCCACACGATGTCATTGAGTGTTGCTAACGGAACAAAATCTTTGATGAGAGGTGAGCGATCTTCGGTGCGCTTGCCGAGGCGAATGGTGCCCATCTGTGTGAGCGAACCGATCGGTGATCCGAGGCCACGCTTGGTGAGTTCGACGCCGGCAATAAGTGTTGAAGCCACTGCGCCAAGACCAACTGTGAGGACGCCGAGGCGACCGGTAGCCGGAGCAACAATGGGAGACGGAGGAGTAGACATTCCATCAGGCTAGGCGGTGAATACGTGCCCTAGCATGACTCCCATGAATGATCTGCCGAACTCGGGTGCAAACGAGCGCACTGCCGATGGTGCGATTCTGATGGATGGCAATCGGTTGCGCGATGAAATCGTGGTCAAGTTGGCTCAAACAATCGCCGCTGCCGGGTCGCCGCCGGTGTGTTTGGCAACGGTTTTGGTGGGAGATGACGCACCAAGTCAGCGTTATGTCCGCAATAAGCATGTTCAGGCTGGCAAAGCGGGCATGTTGAGTCGGAACGAGATTTTGCCCACTGATGCGGGGCAGGCCCAAGTTGAAGATGTGGTGGGTCGATTGGCGCAAGATCCCAGCGTGCACGGGATTTTGGTGCAGAGCCCACTTCCAAATGGGTACGACGAAGAACAGGTTTTGTCACTGATTCCGGCCGATAAAGACGTCGATGGCCTGACCTCTCAATCGATGGGTCGCCTGGTTCGCGGACTGCCTGGTCTCGTGGGATGTACACCGCTGGGCGTTATTCGTCTCTTAGAGCGATATGGCGTAGCCACAAACGGCAAGCGGGCCGTGGTGATTGGTCGTTCAACGTTGGTTGGATTGCCACTTTCGCTGTTGCTGGCTCGCAAGGGTATTGATGCGACAGTGACGATTGCTCATAGTCGCACCGCCGATCTGATTGATGTGTGTCGTAATGCCGACATCGTTGTTGGGGCAGTTGGACAGGCTCACCTAATAACTGCGGCTCACATCAAGCCAGGTGCAGCAGTCATTGATGTCGGTATTTCTCGCACCGAAGCCGGGATTGTTGGAGACGTTGATTTTGATGCAGTGCAGGCTGTGGCTGGGGCAATTACGCCGATGCCGGGTGGCACTGGGCCAATGACGATTGCGTGCCTACTCGAGAACACCCTGACCGCTGCTCGGCTTCAGGGGTCGTTCCCCGTTTGATGTGAATAGGTCGTTCCCCGTTTGATGTGAATGGGTCATTCCCCGTTTGATGAGAACGGCTCGTTCCCCGTTTAAATCGAGAATTTGAGGCCAAAGGTTGTCGTTATTAGGGCCAAGATGGCACACTTGAGAGCAATGAACGCCAACCTGACCTCTAAGACCTCGGTCCTAGTCGCTTCGTTCGCGCTCGTAGTAGTAATCATCTGACGCATTCGATCACTCGAATGCGTCGTACGGCCTCCCAGATGGGGGGCCATTTCGCTTTCGGGACTCGAACTTACAAGACACAGGAACCGACATGACTGAACAGATCACTGGCGCTCAGGCGTTAATTCGGGCTCTCGAGCTCGAAAACGTTGACACCATCTTTGGTTTGCCAGGTGGATGCATTCTGCCGGCTTACGATCCGCTGCTCGACAGCCACATCCGTCATATCCTCGTTCGTCACGAACAGGGTGCTGGCCATATGGCCGAAGGCTATGCCCATGTGACTGGTCGTCCAGGCGTAGCTCTGGTGACCTCAGGTCCTGCAGCAACCAACATGGTGACCCCGCTATGTGATGCCTATATGGACTCAATTCCGATGATCTGTATTACGGGTCAAGTTCCGACCTCGGCCATTGGTACCGACGCTTTCCAAGAGTGCGACACCGTTGGTATTACACGCAGCGTCACGAAGCACAACGAACTGGTGATGTCAGCCGACGAAATTCCGTTGATCGTTCGTCAGGCTTTCCATATCGCGACGACTGGTCGCCCTGGCCCAGTTTTGATTGACGTTCCGAAGGACTGTCTGCAAAACATGATGACGTGGCATTGGCCCACCGACGAAGAAGTTCTGGAAAGTCTTCCGGGTTACAAGCCGAATACCAAGGGTCACTCGCGCATGATCAAAGAAGCAGCGCGCTTGATTCTTGATTCAAAGCAGCCAGTTCTTTACGTCGGTGGTGGCGTCTTGAAAGCGCGCGCAGCCGATGCGTTGCGCGAACTTGCAGAACTGATTGACACTCCTGTTGTGACAACGTTGATGGCTCGCGGTGCATTCCCCGATAGCCACCCATTGTGTCTCGGCATGCCTGGTATGCATGGCAATGCAACAGCAATCACTGCAATGCAAAAGAGTGACTTGTTGATCAACCTTGGTGCTCGTTTCGACGACCGCATCACTGGCAAGGTCAGCACATTTGCTCCCGATGCCAAGATCATTCACGTTGACATCGACCCAGCCGAACAGGGCAAGGTTCGCCGTCCCGATGTTCCGATCGTTGGCGACTGTCGTCTCGTGATCGAAGAACTTGTCAAGACCATCAAAGAGATGCTCGCGAATGGTGAAGTCCAGGCAGACATTTCGGCATGGAAGAGTCGCGTCAGCGGATGGCAAGAACAGTTCCCGATGTATTACTCACCGAACGAACCAGGTGAAGCGCTCAAACCCCAGTTTTGCTTGGAAAAACTGCATGAATTGGCTCCTGCCGGAACCATCTTGTGCTCAGGTGTTGGTCAGCACCAAATGTTCTCGTCGCAGTTCTGGAAATTCGAAGAGCCATACACCTGGGTTAACTCCGGTGGTCTCGGAA
>CALPPJ020000124.1 GCA_943325425.2 Bifidobacterium breve
ATGAGTCCGGCCCACAAGATGAAGTTCAAAACGACCGCTGATGCCAAGCCCGCAGTAGCAAGGGCGAACCCCGCATCAGGTCCCGGAACACCCGAAGCCACCATCAACCGGTAACCAAGGGCCGAGCCAGCAGCACTTCCTCCTGGAACCAAACTCGATAACGCACGCGTTGACAATTGAATGCGAAAGAGATGGAGCGCCGACATGTGGTGACCAACAGGACCAAGTGCTGCTCGTGTCATCAACGAATAGCAGAAGAGGGCCAAGAGTTCGAGAACTAGACCAAGAACCAAAAGGCCAGGCTTTACATCGCTCAATTGATCAACGGCGTTACGCAGACCCGGAATATTCAGGATCAAGAAATACACCACGATCAAGGTGGCAAGCACTTTGAAGGTACGAGACAAAGCCCGACGCCGAGCGTGATGGCGTGGATCAAGCATTTGGTGAGATCCTTCGGGTTGTACCGGAGTCCCGCCTGGGTCTCCCCCAACCACGTCAGACATACACCTTTTCTAGCATTTTTTGCGGTCCCCAACCGCGTACCTCATCTTTTCAGCCAACAGGAAAGGCCTCAATCAGGTCGTACAAATGGTTGTCAAGCGCGGGAGCTGTGTCTGCTAGCCACTTGCCAAGGTGCACCACGACCAAGTCACGATCGGGCATCACAATGATTCTTTGACCTTCATAACCCTGCGCAGACATGCAACCTGCGATTGATTTCCATATCCACCACTGCAATCCGTAGCCGTGTCCACTCTCTTCATCGGTTGCATGTTGAACGCGCGCTGCTTCAACCCATTCACGCGGAATGACCTGTTCGTTTTGCCACTGGCCACCACGCAGGTACAAATATCCGAATTTGGCGAAATCTCGCGGGGTCGCGTACACATACGAGGATCCGATGAAATTTCCGGCAGCGTCAACTCGTGCCGTCGCCGAGGCCATACCGATCGTGTCGAAAATTCGTTGCTTCAATAATTCAGCAACATCTCCGCCCCCGATGTGTTGACGCAGCACACTGCAAATGATGTTGGTCGTTCCTGATGAATACGACCACACAGTGCCAGGTTCATTCTTCAAAGGACGCGAGCGCGCGTAAGTCGCAACATCATCGGCACCACTACCAAACAACATGTCAATCACATGAGAAACTGAATTGCCAGATTCGTCGACTACGTAATCCTCAACAAAATCCAGTCCATCACGCATCTGCAAAAGTTGACGAAGTGTGATTTCACTGCGCCCATCGTGCGCCCATTCGGCAATGTCAACTGGTGCATCAACATCAATCCCCAGTTCGTTAATCACGATGGACAGCAACGCCTGCGTCATGCTCTTGGCCATACTCCATGAGATCAGGGGGGTTTCTTGATCAACTGGACCACCCGGTCCAAAGGCCGTGTCAGGTTGAGACCCATATCTTTCGGCGACGATGACTCCACGATGTACAACAAGAGTGGCCAGCGAAATCCCTTGACCCTGAGGCGGACTCACTCCGTGGTCAAACAACTTTGATAACGCCGAATTCAATTTAATGAGATCAACATCGGCACCAGGAGACGCCGCCGACCATTCAACGGTCGGCCAATCGACTCCCTCGGGTTGTGGGCGAAAAGGAGTTAACGAGTTCATGAGGTAATCGTCTTCTTTGATGTGATGTCAAGGTCAATAAGTTTTCCTTCAACAACTGGGGCCGGACTTGAAGCAATACGAACAGCCTCGTCAACCGATGTCGCGCGATTGAGTAGTGCTCGATAATTCTCTTTGACGAAACCAGCCGCGATCATGTGATCAAACGCATCAAAAAGTGGCGCGTAGTAGCCAGTGCCATCAAGAAAAACGACTGGCTTTGATATGAGCCCCAATTGATTCCAGGTCAAGATTTCAAATACTTCATCAAAAGTTCCGAACCCACCTGGCAACACGATGAAACCAACCGCTAGTTCTTCCATTCGAGCTTTGCGCTCATGCATGGTGGCCACCATCTCGAGGCTCGTCAAGCCTTGGTGAGCAGTTTCAGCCTTCACTAAATGTTCCGGAATGATGCCATGAACTTGCCCGCCGTTATCAAGAACCGAATCGGCAACTAGCCCCATCAATCCCACTCGCCCACCGCCGTAGACCAAACCCAGATTCTGGCTCGCTAACGCCTGACCAAGCGCTAACGCCTCGGCCGCGAATTCAGGACCGTTGCCCGAACTCGATCCGCAATAAACACAGACATTTCTCACGACTTCACCCGCTGACATGCCCCAAGCCTGACACATCAGGGCTCTCAAACCAGCCGTGACGCTTGACCACCTCACATGGGCACAAGTAGTCGGGTTCTGACTTCTACCTGAGCCTGCATTCATAGGTAGCGTTTCGCCCATGAGTTCAACGTCTGTCACCCCCGATTTGCAATCAGCCAACGAAATCATTGATTTGGCCTCACGAGCCGTTGGTAAGGGCCTCCGCCAGCTCGCTGCCATCGGTGGAGCCGACAAGCATCAGGTGCTGGCATACGACTTAGCCCACGCAGCCTCGGCAGTTGAAACTGCCCGCTCACTTCTCGACTACGGCGCCAAAGGCAACCACGAAGGCCTGATCACGTGTGCCTTCACCGCGGACATGGCTCATGAATTGATGACCAAGTTGATCGGTCGCGAAGCATTGTGGGGACTTGAATTGAACCCATTGGCTGCCGCCTCATCATTCATTGCGATTTATCGTGATCCTGAATTTGTTGCGTCTCTCGCAGATGTTCAGGGCCCTCGTCACCTCGACAGCGATTTTGAAATGGTGCAAGACACGTTCCGCTCATTTGCCGACAAGGTCATTGCGCCTCGCGCCGAACACGTACACCGTTACAACGAAGACGTTCCAGAAGAGATCATTAGTGGTCTCGCCGAAATGGGCGCATTCGGACTTTCAGTGCCAGCCGAGTACGGCGGATTTTCCGAAGGTGGCGAAGGCGAATACCTCGCCATGGTTGTTGCCACCGAAGAACTCAGTCGTGGAAGTCTTGGCATCGGTGGTTCGTTGATAACGCGCCCAGAAATTTTGACTCGTGCATTGGTTAAGGGTGGCACCGAGGCGCAGAAAGAACAGTGGCTACCCAAGCTCGCCACCGCCGAGGTCATGGCCGCCGTTGCGGTAACCGAACCCGATTACGGCAGCGACGTTGCTGGACTCAAAGTCACTGCTACTCCTGCAGTTGGTGCCGATGGCGAAGCGGGTTATGTCATTAACGGCGTGAAGACTTGGTGCACATTTGCTGGACGCGCTGATGTCTTAATGCTTTTGGCTCGCACCGATCCTGATCGTTCAAAGACCCATCGCGGATTGAGTTTGTTCATTGTGCCCAAGCCCCGCGGGGAAGCTCACGGTTTTGAATTCACGCAGAATGTTCAGCCCGATGGCTCCACCGGAAAGATGGAAGGTCGCCCAATCGACACCATTGGTTACCGCGGAATGCACTCGTACGAAATCGCACTTGAAAACTGGTGGGTGCCGGCGACCAATCTCATCGGCGAAGAAGGTGGACTTGGCAAAGGCTTCTATTACCAAATGGAAGGTTTTGAAAACGGCCGTCTGCAAACCGCTGCTCGTGCTGTTGGATTGATGCAGGCCTCATATGAAGCCGCTTACGACTATGCCAACAACCGCAACGTGTTTGGTAACAACATCTCTGATTACCAATTGACCAAGGTGAAGCTCGGTCGTATGGCTGTGCTCATTCAGGCCGGACGTCAGTTCAGCTATCAAGTTTCAAAGTTGATGGCCAAGGGCGAAGGTACAACCGAAGCCAGCATGGTGAAGGCGTACGTGTGCAAGGCTGCCGAATGGGTAGCTCGCGAAGCGATGCAGATTCACGGTGGTTACGGATACGCCGAGGAATACTCAGTGAGCCGTTTGTTCGTTGATGCTCGTGTGTTGTCAATCTTCGAAGGCGCCGACGAAACCTTGTGCCTCAAAGTGATCGCTCGCCGCTTAGTCGAAAACGCTTAGTTCTTTTGGTGCAACATCACGGTGTAGTCATCAGCATGAGTTGACGGTGACTCATCCCATGTTGAATAGACCGCCACTTCAGTGAGTCCTGCAGCCAAAGCATCTCGTTGATAGTCATTGCGCAAATAGGCATCAGGTCGGGCTTCTAACGAGAAGCCAGATATCAGATATCCGCCGCCATCTAAATGTTCGACAAGCGATGCGATGATCGCCGCTTGCGAACTTGGCGCACAGAACAACGGAATATTCCCAGCCATCACGATCACATCGAATTTTGCGTCCAAACGAAGTTCGGACAAATCAGCAACATGCCAATCAATGTGTGGAGCTTTCGTTGCGGCGCGCTCAATCATGTCGGGATCAAGATCGGCCCCGATTGCTTGATGACCTCGTTTGGCCATTTCAATTGCCAGGCGACCAGTGCCGCATCCGGCATCAAGCAGACGGACTTTACGTTCACCGATGAGTCGTTCAATAAAATCTGCTTCGCCATGGATCGAATCACCGCGAGCCGCCATTGCATCCCAACGCTGGTCGTACTTGATGAGGTCAACTGTGCGACGCCATTCAACCCAACGCTCAGAAACTCCAGAACCTGGAACCTCGCTCATGACAACAGTTCGAGCAGAGACTTCACTCGATAAAAGTCGGCACCAGCATGATCGTCATACGGATCAAGAAGTACTGGTACAAGACCGGCGTTACGTGCTCCCCCAATATCCATCGTGACCGAGTCGCCAACGTAGGCAATTCGCGAAAGTTCAAACTCGCTGAACGCGGCTAATCCAAAATCAAATATTCGAGGATCTGGTTTTGACACACCGACCACATGACTGTCAATCACGATGCGAACGGGGACGCCCGCACCTTCACCAACTTGACATACTGCCGATCGCGCCAAGATGTCTTCAATTTGGCCAGATGCATTACTCACGACACCGATCGGCACATTGCGTTGGTGCAATTTTTGCAATGCCTCAACGCTGTCAGCAAGAGGCCAACGCCAGGTGTACGCATTGCGCGATCGGCCAAGAACCGTGGCTGCCTCAAGCACATCATGACTTGGAACACCCACCGTTTCGACATACGCCACGTTGTAGGAGTCCCAATCGGACTCTCCTGATCCTGCGGCCGATTTCGCAGCCATCCCTCGGTAATGAGCACGGTGGTACATCGCCAAGTCGGTCGTCGCTCCGTAGTAGCTCAACAGCGGAGCCAAAACAGTTGGGTCGGGAATCACGAAGATTCCGCCAGCGTCAAAAAGGACCGCGTCGA
>CALPPJ020000125.1 GCA_943325425.2 Bifidobacterium breve
AACACGCTCAAGAAATCATCGGGCGGAGTTCCGCCAGATTCAATAATCTCTTGACGTTCGGCGACGAGCACATCGACCAAGCCATAGATACCTGCGTTGGCCGCTTCAACGAGAGATAGGTCTCCGCCACCCAGACCATTCACGATGTCATCTGACCAGTGACCAAATTGATCGCGATCTTCGGAACGAATACCTAACATTTCGGCGATTACGATGGCCGGAAATGGAAAAGCGAAAAGTCGCACAAAATCGCCTTCGCCGTCACCACTAAAAGAGTCTTCCCATAACTGTCGACCAATTTCTTCAACCCGTGGTGTCAAGGCGTCAACCATCGCGGGACGAAAGCCATCTTGCAATACTTTGCGCTGACGCCGATGATCGGGGTCATCGGCCGACCCCAATACGCCACCGACTTGGTAGAACACTCCGGGTCCATCTCCGTTTAACCATTGGGTCGGCGCAGTGACCATTGCCAAAACATCTTCATGGCGACTCACCACATAAAACGGCGGATCAAAAGTGTCCTCTTTGTGAATCGGACACTTTTCTAAAAGATGATGATGACCCGCTGAAGGTTCAAGATCGTTGGCGTGTTCTAAATGCGAATAGGTCACGCTGTCACTTGTCCCTCAATGAAAACTGAAAATCAGTACGGAAGAGTTCCGCCATCAACAGGGAACAAACAACCTGTGATATTGCGGGCTGCATCCGTGGCCATCATGACAGCGACTGCAGCAACCTCTTCAACCTTATTGGGCTTTTTGGTCGCGGCTTCGGAGCTGAATGCGGCGATGAGGTTTTCGTATGTACCGAGTCCCATTGCAACAGCGGAATCCGGACCAGTCGAACGCACAATGTCTGTTTCGATAATGCCCGGCAAAATTGCATTCACCGTGATACCAAGTGTGCCAACTTCATGCGCAGCTGACTTCACGAGACCATTGACAGCGTGCTTCGTTGCGACGTAGCCAGGAATTCCGGGCTTACCCAACTTGCCTTCAACCGACGAGGTCACGATGATGCGACCACTTTGGCGCGGGATCATGTGCTGCAATGAGCGACGCATCCCCCAGAAAACGTGATTGAGGTTCCAATCGATTTCCAGATTCCATTCTTCATCAGACATTTGCGCAACTGGGGCGGTCATATTGACGCCACCCGAGTTCAAACAGCAAATGTCCAACTTTCCGAATTTTTCAATTGTGAAATCAATCAAGCCTTCAACAACTGACTGCTTGGACGAATCTCCCGCGTAAAAAGCGATGTTCGGTCCGCCGCCCATTTCAGCAATAGCAACGGCACCTTTCGCAGCGTCACGACCATTAACAACAACCGTGGCTCCCTCAGCCAAAAACGCTTCGGCCATTGCGCGGCCGATACTGCGGGTTCCGCCGGTGATGCAAGCGACTTTTCCATCAAGTTTTCCCATGACAATCTCCTAAATCAGTAGGGCGAAGTTCCGCCGTCGATTGAGATCAAAGATCCCGTGATACCTGCACCTGCATCTGACGCCAACAACACGGCAATCAGCGAGACATCTTCAACTTCATTGAGTCGCTTAATTGCTGACTCCGAAGCAAACATTTCGAGGAGACCCTCATATGTCGTGCCCATTGCGACTGCCGCACCTGGACCTTCAGCCATCATCACATCGGTTTCAATGGCGCCTGGACACACTGCGTTAACCGTGATGCCAAGAGTTCCAACTTCGTGGGCGGCTGACTTGGTTAAGCCGTTCACCGCATGCTTCGACGAAACATACGTTGAGATCCCAGGCTTACCAACTTTTCCGTCAACTGACGAGACGTTGATGACTCGTCCAGATTGCTGAGGAATCATGTACTTGAAAGCTCGGCGCATCACCCAAAAGGTGTGCCAGAAGTTCCAGACCAAAGCGTCTTCCATGGCCTCATCGGTCAGATCGGCGACCGGCGCATGATTGGCTGCGCCACCAGCATTGGCAACCAAAATGTCAATGCGTCCGAAGTGCGCCACAGTTCCATCAACGACGGCCTCGCAGTCTTCGCGCTTCTTGACGTCTCCGGCGATGAAGTGCACATTGGCACCAGCGTTCAATTCATCAAGAGTGCGTTGAGCCTTGGCTTTATCGCGACCATTGATAACTACTTTGGCGCCCTCATCGAGGAAGGCCTTCGCGATAGCGAGTCCGATACCTCTGGTTCCCCCAGTTACACAAGCGACTTTTCCATCAAGTGACCCCATGTCGGCCCTTTCATTCAGAAATGTAAAAGAATTGATCTAGTACTTTGACCATAATCAATCAGCCGACCAATTAAGTAAGCGGAGAGCGGTGACCCGAAATAGTCAAGGAGCACCTCAGGAGTACTCAATCTTCAGGAGGTTTTGACGAGTTGGCCCCGCATGGCCATCTTGATGCCCTCGATGGCCCGCTTTTGCAATTCGTGGTCTTCGGAAACGGCATCGGTCAGCCCAATCAAGACGGCCAGCAAAAATGCTTGGACGACCAGTCGGTTTTCGCTGGCGATCTCTCCCCGCTCGACACCGAGGTCAATCATTATCGCGAAAAAACCCTCCCGCTGCCGGACATGAGTCGACAATGCCGCCGCCATGTCAGGGTGGCGTCCGGAGTCAACCCGCACTGCCCCGATAAAGCGGGCGACCGAGGCATCTTCAATATTCATTTCGTGAGCAATGTCAAGAACGGCTTCAAACTGGTCAATAAAGGTCTCGTGGCCGATAATCGCCTTAGTGAACTGTTCGTAGACCTGAGTCTGGGTATCTTCATGAACCGCCAGATACAAGGCCAGTTTTGAGCCGAAATAGTGATAGAGCGCCCCAGGGGTGATGCCCACTGCAGTCGCAATATCGCGGTTCGTGGTGATTTCATAGCCATGAACCGAGAACATTTCGCGAGCCACGACCAAGATGCGCTCGCGAGTGTCAACCGAACTGGTGTCGGGTGGTCGCCCGAGTCGTTTAACGACGGGTTTCACCTTCTGCACCGATGCCATGTACCGAGTATTGCCCACACACAGGTGAAATCGGTGACCGAGGTACCCAGGGTCGAATTCACTCCCCACGGTTCTCTAACTGATCAGTGGGTCAATTACGCTCACATCATGTCTGCCGCACAGAATTCAACCCAATCAAGCGTCCCGCCCCTTGACGAATTCATTGAAACCGCCCGAAAGTGGCTCGAAGCGAATACCGAATATCGCTCCGGAGGATCCGACGACAAAGAACTTGTGTGGGGCGAGGGCGAGTTTTCGGTCTCGGTATTCCACTCGTTGTCCTTTGAGGAAGAGATGGCACTTCTGGAAAAGGCCAAAGCCTGGACCCAAGCCAAAGCCGAACACGGTTATCACGCCATCACTCAGCCCGTTGAGTACGGCGGTCTTGCTTACCCCCGTGAATACGCTCGTGCGTACTCAAAACTCGAATCACTATTCGTAACCCCTACCGGTCATGAAACACACAGCGTCACTGTTGGCCTGATTGCTCCCACGATCAATGTCTACGGAACACCCGAACAAAAAGAACAATTCGTTGGTCGCTTTATGGCAACTCGCGAACTCGCTTGTCAGTTGTTCTCCGAGCCTGGTGCAGGCAGCGACTTGGCTGGTCTCGCCTGTCGCGCCGATCGCGATGGTGACGAATGGGTCATCAATGGTCAAAAGGTTTGGTCGTCCGGTGCCCAGTTCTCTGAGTGGGGCGAATTGATCGCTCGTAGCGATGTCGATGTCGTTAAGCACAAGGGCATGACCGCTTTCATCATTCCGATGGATCTTCCTGGCATCGAAATTCGTCCCATCAAGCAGATGAGTGGCGGATCATCATTCAATGAAGTGTTCTTCAACGATGTTCGAGTCCCCGACTCAATGCGACTTGGTCCGGTAGGCGAAGGCTGGAAGGTTGCCCTCACCACACTTGGTTTTGAACGCGATCACTCTGGTGATGGTGGTGGCGGTGGTTCACGCGTCGGTGGTTCATGGCGTCAAATCATCGCAACTGCTCGCGCTATGGGCGTCACGAGCGATCCGGTGATGCGCCAAGAACTCGCCAAGGCGTACACGCATTTCCGCGTCGAGGGTTTTGTGAACCGTCGTGCCTCAGATATGCGGCGCGCTGGCCAACCTGCTGGCCCCGAAGGATCGCTGGGCAAGCTCATGTGGACCGAAGGTATGACCTACGTCAGCGATGTCATGTCGAAAATTCTTGGTGCAACCTTGATTGCCGATACTGGCGAATGGGGCACCTTTGCCTGGGGCGAGCATGTTCTCGGTGCTCCCGGTTACCGCATTGCTGGTGGATCGGACGAAACTCAGCGCAACATCATCGGCGAACGAGTTCTGGGCCTTCCGGGCGAACCACGAGTCGACAAAGACATCTCGTGGAAAGACACGCGCCGGTAATAACTGACAAGAAATAGTCAGCTGTCAAGAAATTGAATCAGCGCCAAATTCTGGTCGTAGATTTAGAGAAGATTCAGAAATAACAGTTTCAGTAATAACAATCAACAACTACAACAGGGGGCAACACAATGGACCTAGGTCTTAAGGGTAAAAAAGTATTAGTCACTGGCTCAACAAAGGGTCTCGGTCGGGCCATTGCTGAAACAATGCTCGCCGAAGGCGCATCAGTCGCGATTTGCGCACGTAACGCCGAAGAAGTCGCGGCCGCAGTTGCCGAAATGTCAAAGCTCGGCAAAGTTGTTGGCGCATCAGTTGATGCAGCCGATCCCGAAGCACTTCGCGCTTGGGTCGCATCGTCAGCCGAACAGCTCGGCGGCATTGATGTGTACGTTCACAACACCTCGGGTAAGCCTGCTCGCAAACTTGAAGCCTGGATCAACAACTTCAATATCGACCTCATGTCGCTCGTCCACGGTGTTGACGCAGCCAAAGAAGCGCTCGCCAATGGTGGCGGATCAGTCATCAGTATCGGAACCACTGCAACCAGCGAGCACTTCGCCAGCGGATCAGGCAGCTACAGCGCGATGAAGTCGGCTGTTGTTAACTGGACACTTGGTCAGGCTCAGGTTCTTGGCGCACAAGGTATTCGTTGCAACGTTGTGTCACCCGGACCGATCATGGTTCAAGGTGGCGACTGGGACATGATCAAGAATGCCATGCCCCCATTCTTTGAGGCCACTGAAAAGAATCACCCCGGCGGCCACATGGGCGAACCAAGCGATGTTGCGAACGCTGTTGCATTCCTCGCAAGTTCGGCGGCTCGTCACATCAATGGTGTCAACATCACCGTTGATGGTG
>CALPPJ020000126.1 GCA_943325425.2 Bifidobacterium breve
AGACTGCAACCGGTTACCGCTACACCATCAAAAATGGAATCGTTTCCTTCGTTGATGGCGAACACACTGGTGCACTCAACGGATCATTGATCCGTGGCGCACAATCACGCCGCTAGTCAAGAACAGTTTCACCTGCACGCACTTGACGCGCATATGCGCCATCACGCGACATCAATTCGTCATGCGTTCCTTGCTCAACAATACGACCATCGTTAATCACGACAATTCGCGAAGCATCTCGAATCGTTGATAAACGGTGAGCAATCACAATGGCAGTTCGACCCTTGAGTGCGTCATCAAGCGCATCTTGAACCAAAGCCTCGTTTTCATTATCTAAATGACTGGTTGCTTCATCCAGAATCATCATCGCTGGATCTTTCAGCAACAAACGAGCAATCGCAAGACGTTGCTTTTCACCACCCGACATGCGATAACCACGATCGCCAACGATGGTTGCAAAACCATCGGGTAACGCTGCGATGGTGTCGTAAATTCGCGCGGCCCGACATGCTTCTTCAATTTCTTCGGTTGTGGCATCAGGCTTGGCATAACGCAAGTTTGATTCCATGCTCTCGTGGAAGAGATGCGGATCTTGTGAGACAACACCGATTGCTGAACGCAACGATGTACCCGTCAAGTCGCGCACATCATGTCCGTCAATCTTGAGCGAACCCGCGGTGACGTCATACAAACGTGGCAACAACGATGCAAGCGTGCTCTTACCCGAACCAGACGAGCCCACAATCGCAATCGTCTCACCAGGTTCAATAACTAATGAAATATCGTGTAAGACATCAACATCGGGGTCACCCGATGGAGCACCAGGCATTTCCAATGAAGGAACCGAAACTTCACGAGCCGGCGGATAACGAAATGTCACGTGATCAAACTCAATACGCCCGCGCGGATTGACAAGATCGATGGCACCGGGTTTATCGACAATTGACACGGGCGCGTCAAGTATTTCAAAGACACGATCAAAACTGACGAACGACGTCAATAGGTCAACACGAGCATTGGTGAGTCCAGTCAACGGCTGATACACCCGACCCACCAAAGTCGCCAGTGCAACCAAAGTTCCGTCCGAGATGTCCCCCGACACAACCAACTGTGCTCCGATTCCGTAAATCGCAACCGCACCAAGCGCACCCACTAAACCAAGTGCAACGAAAAACACTCGGCCGTAAAGCGCCGAAAGGATTCCGATGTCACGAACGCGGGCCGCTCGCCCACTAAACGCATCAACTTCACCTTGATGACGTCCGAACAATTTGACAAGCAATGCACCTGACACATTGAACCGCTCATTCATTTGAGTATTCATCTGGGCGTTGAGATCCATTTGTTCACGAGCGATGATCTGCAATCTCTGTCCAACGCGCTTTGCCGGAATCACAAAGATCGGCAAAACAACGAGTGACAAAAGTGTGAGACGCCATTCAAGTGTCACCATCGCACCCAAAGTCATCACCAGAACGACAACGTTGCTGACAACACTGCCAAGTGTTGAAGTGACAGCCGACTGTGCACCAACAACATCGTTGTTGAGTCGACTAATGAGTGATCCAGTTTGGGTGCGAGTAAAGAATGCGACAGGCATTCGCTGCACCTTGTCAAACAAAGCAACGCGTAAGTCGTAAATGAGTCCTTCACCAATTCGAGCCGAATACCACCGTTGGGTAATTGCTAAAAATGCATCAAATAAGGCTGCGCCAACGGCCAACATTGCCAAGAACCAAATTCGACCACGATTACCTGACGGAATCGCGTCATCAATGATTGCTCGGAAAACGAAGGGCGGGACAAGACCAACCGCCGAGGCGAAAATAATTGACAGTAAGAAACCAATAATTGCGGTCTTGTATGGGCTAGCAAAAACCCACACCCGAGCCATTGATGTCCGGTCAATCTTTCGACCTTTGACTGCCTCAGCATCTCCTGGCATCATCATGTGAGGTCCCATACGCATAAGGGTTCAGGCTACCTTTGACCATATGGTTCATCGGGCGTGGCTAGGGATTCTTGTATTAGTCACAGCCGTCGCTTGCAGCGATGGTGTTTCAACCGAAACCGAATCAAATCAACAGCGGATCGCAGTTGTGCGCGAGTGGTCATCAAGCTTGGAATGGGAAGACTGCGCTGGCGGCCTTGAATGCGCAAGCTTTCAAGTTCCGTTTGATTACGAGAACCCAAGTCTTGGAACGTTCACACTTCCGGTCACAAAACGTTCGGCCGATATTCAAGAACAGCGCATCGGCACACTGCTGATCAACCCAGGTGGACCAGGAGTTGCGGCTTTGGATTTCGTCGCCTATGCCGATCAAATCTTTAGTGCGTCAATCATTGACCGGTTTGACATCATTGCTTGGGATCCACGCGGAGTCGGTCAGTCTGATCCACACATTGATTGTGTCGACAATATGGACGACTACTTCGGACTTGATCCCTCGCCCGATGATGCAACAGAAACCGAGCAACTCATTTCTGGTGCTCAAGAATTTGCCTCGTCATGTATGACCCGCAGTTCTGATTTTCTTCCGTATGTGAGCACGATTGACACCGCTAGCGATATGGATGTGTTACGACGAGCACTCAACGAAGAACAAATCTCATACATGGGTTTTTCCTACGGCACCAGTCTTGGCGCGACGTGGGCGACACTTTTCCCTGAAACAGTTCGAGCTGCTGTTCTTGACGCCGCCGTTGATCCAACCAGAGGTTACGTTGATGATCTCATTTTGCAAGCCGGCGGGTTTGAAGACTCGCTCAACGCCTTCTTCATAAAATGTGATGCCTCGAAATGTTCATTCATGAAAGTCGGTGAAACAGCCGAAGATGCATTTGATCGCATCCTGCTTTCTCTTGACCAGAATCCAATCGCCAACGACGACGACCGTGCAGTCACCAATCAGGGCATCGCGCAAACTGGTATAGCCGGCGCACTGTACGGTGATTATCAATGGCCTCAACTTGAAAATGCGCTATCTGCTGCTGATATTGGTGACGGTCAGCCTTTGTTGATTTTGTTTGACGAATACTTTGGGCGCGATAGCGCCGGGCAGACTGACAATTCGATAGACGCTTACTTTGGAATTTCTTGTCTAGATCGAGATCAGAACCTGACCAACGATCAAGTCTTTGATCTCACGGATGAACTCACATCCGTTGCACCGAGACTCTGGCCAGGATGGATTCAAGAGATGTTGATCTGTGCCAACTGGGAAGTTGAGCCACAAGGTGGAATAACTGTCGGTGCCGAAACTGAGAATCGAATAGTTGTCGTTGGTAGTACAGGCGATGCCGCCACTCCTTTAGAAGGCACCCGCAACATGGTCGCCGCACTCGGTCGGGCTCGGTTAGTGATTAGTCCACTTGAACAACACACCACATATGGGACCGACACATGCGTTACCGAAATCGTTGATGAGTATCTCCTCAACCTCACCGACGGACCCGACATCACCACGTGTGATTCTGGTGCATAATCGTTGCGCCTTGCGCAACAAACCTGCACCAGAATGACCTACGCTGAGGTCGTGAAACGTTCTTTTTCTCCACTCATCGCAATCGTTGTGACCTTTGGATTCGCTGCCTCGTCGTGCAGCAGTGAAAGTTCAAGCATTGATGTCGTCAGTCAAGAGACCTCTGTTGAAAACACCGACTCGACTGAAGCACCATCAACTGAGTCACCCGACACTTCAAGTGTTGGCTCAAACACGACCTACTCAACATCAGACTTCGCAACTCCAACGATCTCCTGGGACTCATGTGGTTCTGGTCTTGAATGTGGCTATATCGAAGTCCCGATCAACTACGACGATGTCAATTCAGACACCACTGCGCTCTACATCGTCAAGCATGAGGCGACCGACGACAATGCTCGCATTGGTTCATTACTGGTGAACCCAGGCGGCCCAGGCTTTGGTGGCTCATATTTGGCCGAAGCCGCCGACAACATTTATTCGCCAGCGATTTTGAGTTCCTTTGACATCATTGGTTGGGACCCACGCGGCACCGGAAATTCAATTCCAGCAATTGATTGCACCGACGACTATGACCGCTTCTTCGCTTCGGGCGACATGACCCCCGATACCGATCAAGAACGCGCCGCCATCGTTGCTTCCTCTGAAGAGTTCACTCAGACTTGTTTTGATAACAACGGTAATCTTCTTCCATACGTTGGAACCAATAACGTAGCCCGCGATATGGACATGATTCGTCGTGCGCTCGGCGAAGACAAAATTAGTTACTTCGGATTTTCGTACGGAAGTGAGCTTGGCGCCACCTGGACCACAATGTTTCCTGAAACAGTTCGCGCAGCAGTTTTAGACGGTGCCTCTGATCCGAATGCCGATGACCTTGTTGGAACACTGCAACAAAATAAGGGCTTTGAAGAATCAATCGCCACTTTCTTAGCCAGCTGCTCCGCCAACGCAAGTTGTGCTTTTAATAATGACGGCAATGCCGAAGGTGCATTCGATGATTTGATGGAACAACTTGATGAGAATCCCATCTCAACATCAAGTGGCCGCCCCGATTTGACGCGTGGTATGGCACTTACTGCAGTTGCACAAGCAATGTATTCCGATTCATATTGGTCGTTTCTCGAAGACGCGCTGGCGTTGGCACAATCTGGTGATGGAACGGATCTATTGTCGCTTTACGACGAATACTTCCAGCGTCAAGCCGATGGTACTTACGGCAACGAACTTGAAGCATTCCTCAATATTTTGTGCGCCGATAGTCCCGATCGCATGACTGTTGAAGAGGCCGACGAGTTAGTGCCGCAGTATCAAGCAAATGCGCCCCGATTTTCTCCCGGAACAACAGGCGATTACACCTGCGTGTTTTGGCCTCAGGCACTTGATCCGCGCATCAACATCACTGGTAAAGGTGCAGGACCCATTGTTGTGATCGGCACAACTGGCGATGCCGCTACGCCTCTTGCGAGCACCCGCAATATGGTCAAAGCACTTGAACAAGGTCGCTTAATCGTGGTGACCGCCGATCAACACACTGGTTACGGCGTCAATAGTTGCGTCATCGATGCAGTCGACAATTACCTCATTGACTTACAAGCACCCGATGGTGAACTCGACTGCTGATATCTTTGGCCTACAGTTCAGACGAAGTTACGGATCACATCAATGCGAACTATTAAGACCACCATTGTCATTTCTCTTCTTTTCGTGCTGGTGACATCGTGCGGTGGCCCTCAAAATGAATCAACTCTTACAAAAG
>CALPPJ020000127.1 GCA_943325425.2 Bifidobacterium breve
GAATGCCGCTCGTAATTACAGTTTGGTTCCTTCACTTGCTCGCGAGGGAGTGGTCTTGACCATGAACGGCGACGTTGATGTTTTCCAGGCAGAGTCTTTGCAAGTTGTGCAGTACGAATTTGCGAGTGGAACCTTTAGTGACGTTGGTGAATTGATCACCGATTACGAAAGCTGAAAAACTCTCAACTTGTTGAATGAATGCCCGCCCGCAAGGGCGGGCATTCATTTATTTAACGACCTTTCCTTCAACGACCGTGAGTTCGCGATCTCCGGTTATTTCAATAATGAATTCCCAACTGTTGTCATCGTTGTCGGTTGCGATGCACGCATATTGCGTGCCGACTTGAATCGACTGGGGTTGGTCGCACAGCGCGTACTTGTAGCGATAGCCAGCGCTCTTGGCGAGGTCCTCGCTTTCAAGGAACTTTTCTCCTTCAGTTTTGTAGTTCTTCGGAGAGGTTGAACAAGCTGCCAACATGGCAAGACTTATGCACGCAGTGAAAGCAATGCGAATTTTTCGGTGACGGGGGATGTTCATCGTTTTCATTTTCGTTAAGCCTGACAGCTAATGAGAGTAGTCGCTTACTTCGACCCAGAAGTTTGACGGGCCCGTCGTATTGAGTCAATAGTGACAATTACCAAGGCAATCCAAACCAGACCAAAACCAACAAATCGGCTTGGAGAAAGTTCTTCGTGGTACACGAGCCAACCGAGCAAGAAGTTGATGGTAGGGACTGAATATTGCATCGGACCTAAGACCGTCAATGGCAATTTGAGAGCCGCAGCAGCAAATAGGAGCAACGGAACTGCAGTCACAACTCCGGACAGCAAAACCAAAATGATGTGCCAGAAGTCGGCTGATTGAATCACCGAATCGTCTTTTTGTGAGAACCAAACGATGAGTGCAAATGCTGGGATGATGAGGAAGATCGTTTCGGACATCAAACTCTCAAGTGGCTGCAACGGCACCTGTCGTTTGAGTAGGCCGTATAACGCCCATGAAGCCGCCATGGCCAAAGCGAGATACGGCACTCGACCGTAACTGATTGTGAGCACCACAACTGCGGCCAGGCCGAGAAGAGCGCTCGTAAGTTGGATCGGACGAATTTTCTCGTGGAGTACCTTGACACCGATCAACATGGTGCCAAGCGGGGCAATGAAATAGCCGAGTGCCGCTTCGATGACTTTGCCATCGTGGACGACCACTACGTAGGTCGTCCAGTTGATCGCTAACAGCAATGAGGCGCTGGCCACCCGAGTCCAAAGGTGCTCAGTTGAAAGCTTGTGGAACAATGTCGACAATCGGCCCTTGGCGGCGATGATCACAAGTAGCAAGACAACTGAGGTGACAATGCGGTAGCCAATGAGCTCGAGTGGAGCGAAGGCTTTGAGTGCTTTCCAGTAGACCGTGATGAAACCCCACAGCAGATACGCCGAAATACCAGCAATGACTCCAGCTCGATCAGGTGATGGCTGAGATGGAGAGTTCGTTGTGGGGGAGGGATTGACTCCGATATGTGACTCACGTGTTTCAGAACTCACCCGTTCTTCATATCATCTGCTGAGCCGTCTACTAGCGTTCACCCTGTGGAAGCACTTGAGTCATTGCCAGAATGGTCACAGGTTTTGTCGGGTGAGCCTCTTCGTTCTTTACGGGAAGAGTTCGCATCCGATCCGGCTCGAACGTCAACGATGACTCTTCATGCTGGAGACCTGTTTGTTGATTATTCAAAACAGCGTGTTGATGAAAGTGCTCTGACCGATTTGCTGAATCTCGCAAAAGTCCGCGAAGTCTCCACGTCATTTCAACGAATGAAGAATGGCGAGCGAGTCAACTTCACTGAGGGTCGGGCAGCCGGCCATATGGCATTGCGAGCTCCAAAAGACGGAACATTTCTGATCGACGGCGTCAATGTCCTGCCAGCAGTGCATTCTGTTCTCGATCGAATGGCTGATCTGGCCCGTGGAATCCGATCCGGTGAAATCGTTGGAAGTACCGGTAAACGAATGTGTCATATCGTCAATATCGGAATTGGTGGCAGCGACCTCGGTCCGGCCATGTTGTATGAAGCCCTACGCTCCAATCGCCATGAGGCGATTTCGTGCCATTTCGTTTCTAACGTTGACCCAGCTGATTTAGAGGCAAACCTCAAGGGATTAAATCCTGAAGAGACGATGTTCGTTGTCGCATCGAAGACTTTTACGACGGTCGAAACATTGGCGAATGCCCGGGCGGCTCGTGAGTGGATAGTGCAAGCACTCGGCCTCGACGCAGTCGACAAACACTTTGTGGCGCTCAGCACTAATTCTGATGCGGTTGGTGGATTCGGAATTGATACGACGAACATGTTTGAGTTTTGGGATTGGGTGGGCGGACGCTTTTCGGTTGCATCGGCAATTGGACTTTCGGTGATGATCGCGGTTGGCCCAGAGATCTTTGAAGAGTTCCTCAGTGGCATGCACTTAATGGATATTCATGCCGCTGAGGCGGTCGGACGCGACAACGCTCCGCTTATATTGGCTCTGCTCAACATCTGGAATACGGCAGTGTTGTCAACAAAAAGTCGAGCGGTCATCCCGTATTCGTTTGACCTACGTCGCTTTCCGGCTTACTTGCAGCAACTCATCATGGAGTCAAATGGCAAGTCCGTGCGAAGTGATGGGTCGCGGATTTCTTACTCGACCTCTCCAGTGATTTGGGGTGAGCCCGGAACTAACGGCCAGCACGCTTTTATGCAGCTGTTACATCAAGGGTCCGATGTTGTGCCCGTCGATTTCATCGGTTTCGCACGTTCATCGGCCGATGACGCCTCGCGAAACGAATTGCTTTTCACAAATATGGTGGCGCAGAGCCAAGCATTGGCCTTTGGCCGTACCGCAGACGAACTGCCCGAAAGTTCGGTTCGCTCACACCGCACCTTTGAAGGCAATCGACCGAGCACAACGATTGTCGCCCCTGAATTGTCGGCTTCAGTACTCGGGCAACTCATTGCCCTTTATGAGCACGCCACATTCTTTGAAGGAGTGATCTGGGATATCAATAGTTTTGATCAATGGGGGGTTGAACTCGGTAAAGAACTTGCTCAAACCCTCGGATCGAAGCTGGAGAACTTTTCGGCGCTTGACCACCCAGATCTTGACTCATCAACCCACACTCTCTTGTCATGGTTCGTGCAACAGCAAAAGAAGTCAAGCTGACCTTGCGTCAGGTCCGAATCATGTCGATCCCGAAGTATGCGAGCGAAGTAAAGGTCTAGGCACTGTGCATCAACTTGAACGAGTCACGAATTTACTGGCGTTGCTGTTGTCAACTCGGCGTCATCTCACCTTTGACGAAATTCGTAACGAACTCAAAGGTCAGTATCCCGAGAATCTGGTGGCGGCGCGAGCGGCCTTTGAGCGTGATAAAGCGATTCTCCGCGATGAGGGAATTCCCATTAGTTCAGAGGTCCAAGGCGGGGATAAAGCCGGCATCACGGGATACCTCATTGAACGAGATGCTTACGAATTGGGAGATTTACAGCTGACTGGTCACGAGGCTGCGGCATTGCGCATCGCGGTTTCGGCTTTGCGGATGGGGCAGTCGTGGGGTGAAGAGGCGTTATGGAAAGTGGATATGGATTCCGGATTTGCGCCGTCGCAAACTCCGGCCGTTCAAGCGAAGTTGCCAGTAGATCAAAAATTGCCCACCCTTCATGAAGCAATGAGTAGACAAATAGTGGTGTCGTTTGCGTATAACGGCAAACCCCGCGAACTTGAACCCTTTGGATTATTGGCGCGATCGGGATGGTGGTACCTCGTCGGCAACGATCGATCAGTTGACGCAATGCGTACCTTCCGAGTTGATCGAATTTCGAGTGACGTCATGTTGCGTGAAAGTGAGACTTTTGTTCGCCCACATGATTTTGATGTGCGACATTCGTTTCCTGCTGATCTCAAAGAACTGCCCGATGCAATTGACGTCGGGGGAGATGTCGCCAAAGTTCTCATCGATGCAACTGATGTCAATGCCGTGATTGGTCACTACGGAGTCGACTCACTGATTGAACGCCATTCCGATGGGTCAGGCACGTTTGCGATTCCATGTGCAAATGTCCAAGCCTTCGAGCATTGGCTATTGGGTTTTCTTGATCGTGCTGAAGTACTTGAACCACCGCAATTACGACAGCACGTCATTGATTGGCTGAACGCACTAGCAATCGGAGCAGACTCATGATCCGCCGCGGACCACGTCCAGTCAACGTTCGTTTGCGCCGACTCTTAGTGATGTTGCCATGGTTGATGGAACGTCAAACTGTTTCCACCCAAGAGATGGCGGATCACTTTGGGATGTCAGTTGCCGACCTTGTGGCAGATTTGACTCTGGCCTCTATGTGTGGGGTGTCGCAGGATCCTCGTGATCTCATTGATTTATGGGTTGATGACGACGAAGTTCATTTCGGCATTCCAAAGTACTTTGAACGACCACTGCGGTTAACTGTGCCGGAAGCGTTTTCTTTGATTGCGTCCGCCACCGCCGCTCAGCAACTGCCTGGGGTTGACGCGACAGGAGCGCTTTCGCGGGCGATCGCCAAAGTCGCCGAAGCTATTGATCTTGATATCAATAATTCTTTTGTGGTTGAACTGGAAACCCCAGAATCGGTTGAGCCGCTCAGCCACGCAATTCAACAATCAGTTGTTATTGAATTTGAGTATTGGTCAGTTGCGACAGGCGAGTCGGCAAAACGTCAGGTTGCGCCTCTCGAAGTTTTTCTCGATCAGGATCATTGGTATTTACGAGCCCACGATTTAGGTGCCAAAGCTGAGCGAACTTTCCGTCTTGATCGGCTTGATCAGTTACTGGTGACGAGTCAGACTCACGATTTAGTATCGACACCTCGTGAGCAATGGTTCGCTGGTTCAGACGAACAACGCAAAGTGTTGTTGCAAGTTGACCCAGCGTGGTTGTGGGTCCTCGAGCAATATCCAGGGGTGTCAATTGGGGTGGCCCCGAGTGGTCAAGTTGTACAACATGCCGATTGGGTGACGGTGGAAGTTGTGGTGAACACCGAGCGTTGGATGCAGCGCTTGTTGGTTCGATTAGGCGCTCACGCCACGGTTGTTATGCCCACTGATTGGCAACAACTTGGTCGTGATACTGCACGCCTGATTCTGCAACGTTACGAACGTACGAACGGCTGAAGTTCTTCGA
>CALPPJ020000128.1 GCA_943325425.2 Bifidobacterium breve
ATCGGTAGTGCGTTGATCATCCATCGACGCCAAGCCTCACATTTTGATCGACCGGCAATTATTGCCATGACCACATTTGGTACGACAGTCCTTACGGCACCACTGTGGTATGCGGTGCGCGGTTCTTTCAACGAGTTTTGGTCGGGGTGGTGGACATACGCCGGATTCATGAGCGCCGGAACCGGCCGTAGTTTGATGAATCAAGTTGGTCTTGGTTGGAAAGAGTTTGTCGGTTACTACCAAGACCGACCAATCATGCTCGTGCTTGTCATTGCGTTTGCATTCACTACTTGGCTCAACTGGAGGACCTTCCAGAAATTTCAGCGAGTCATGCATATTGCATTAGTCCTGTGGTTCATCTCTGGCTGGATTGAACTCGTCCTCGGCCAACGTTATTCAAGCCACTATTTTTCGGTGCTTGCTGTACCAAATGTATTCATGGGCGCTATCTTGTTGGCTCAACTTGCCACGGTCATTGCTCACCGAACAAATCAGCAACAACCTCAACGACATCACTCCGACAAAGTTCATTACGCGCTACCGATAGCCACTGCACTCATCGTTCTGTTCTCGCAATGCTCTGATCTCTTTTGGACTGGGATCGAAAAAGTCGGCACTTTCACAACTTTCGCACAACATGAAACCGAAAGAACTCAAAGTCAAGGAGGCGAGGGACGTACAACTCGCGCTGTCCTTGATTTAGTCTCACATCAAGGTGAACCCCTGCTGGCGTGGACCATGTATCCCTGGACATACCTCGAGCATGAACGAGTGCCAGCAACTCGCTTCAGTTGGAAGTCATTTATGATTGGCGAAATTTACTTAGGAAAGACTTCGTCTGATTTTGTCTTACCTGATACCTGGAATTGGTTCGCTCACGACATGCAACAAACTCAGCCGAGAGCATTCGCCCGACCGAAGGAAACTTCGCACAGTGATCAAACACCCTTTGCTCAATATGTCTCAGAAAACTTCGTAACGGCTTACGACGGCAATTCGATGGAGGTCGGCATTCGTCAGCAAGTTTGGACAGCGCTCATCACTGAGCCAACCGAATCAATGAACATCGCTGAAGACAAAATCTTTAGTGGAACCTCACCATTTGTTTTGTCAGATACAAACTGTGTTCGTGTTTCAGGAACTTTGACCTTCAACCAACAAAGTGACGATTCAGGAATCATCTTCAACCTGTCTGATCCAACAGCGTCTTACGAGAATGTGCACCTTTCGTTATCTGCAACTCGGGCCTCATCTTCCAGTGACACTGTCGAGTTCATCGGCAAAGATCTCGAACGCAGCAGTAACACTCCCCTGGATTTCCTACTCATCGTTGGTTCGCGCTCAGCGGTACTCACTGTTGACGGCATGGTTGTTGCTGGCACACGTCTAGGAGAACAAGCACAGCTTTCGGTGGCGTTGAAGACGGGTCAACCACAGTTGAACAATCTTCGAATCGATTCATCCCCAGAACTAGACGGCTGCTCTAACTCTTAAATAGGAACTCTTCATCTTCTGGTCGAAGGAATATTGATAATTCATCGCGAAGATCAGGATGTTTTGACAATGTGATATCCGGATCAACAATTTCATAAGCGGCCTCACGAGCCAACTCAACTAATTCGCGATCGCGTCGCAACGAAGCCAATTTCAGGTCACTGCGACCCTTTTGTTCCTTGTTCATTAATGTGCCCTCGCCGCGCAACTCAAGGTCGGCTTCGGCAAGGTAGAAGCCGTCATCTGATTCAACGAGCGCATCAATCCGCGGATTTGAGTCAGATATCAAACCCTCATCATTTTCCTTAATTGATGTGACGAGCCAACAGCGAGATGCGTGCACGCCACGTCCCACTCGACCACGAAGTTGATGTAACTGCGCAATTCCAAATCGATCCGCGTCCAAAATGACCATGATCGTGGCATTCGGGACGTCAACGCCAACTTCAATCACCGTTGTTGCTACCAGAACATCGGTTGCACCAGTACGAAACGCTTCCATCACAGACTCTTTCTCGGCCGATGACATACGTCCGTGCAGTAAGGCCAAACGAAGACCCTTCAGTTCATCAAATGCCAAACGAGCGATTGTTTCCTCGGCCGATGCGACCTCTAGTTTTTCGCTCTCCTCTATGAGAGGGCACACGATGTAGGCCTGTCGCCCTGCAGCTACTTCGGCACGCACATCAGCCCATACCTCTGCTTCTTCGTCATCCCCCAACGCATGCTTGGTGACGATTGGCGTTCGCCCCGGCGGCTTTTGGTCAAGGATGCTCACGTCAAGATCGCCGTACACAGTCATGGCCGCAGTTCGTGGTATCGGAGTTGCAGTCATGACAAGCACATCGGGTACTGCCCCACCGTCTTCGCCCTTATCACGTAAAGCTGCTCGTTGCTCAACACCAAAACGATGCTGTTCGTCCACGACGACAACACCAAGGCTATGAAACTGCACCGACTCCTGAATGAGAGCATGCGTACCAATCGCGATATCGACGCTGCCGTCGGCGAGGCCTGCGAGCACATCACGACGTCGCTCAGCAGTCACACTGCTTGTCAATAATTCAACGCGAACTTCTCGTTCACCAAAAAGATTGTCCACCGCTGGGATGTGCAAACCAGCCAGTAATTTGCGAATTCCAACGGCATGTTGTTCGGCAAGAACTTCAGTTGGTGCCATCAGTGCTCCTTGATGCCCACCTTGAACAGCGGCCAACATCGCCGACACCGCAACAATCGTTTTACCTGCACCCACATCACCTTGCAACAGACGATGCATTGGGTGCGGGCTCGCAAGGTCGGCCTCAATTTCAGCAATGACTCGATGCTGCGCTTGCGTCAATTCATACGGGAGGTGTTGATAGAAGCGCGCCACAAGCTGTCCATTGACTTTATGCTGAATTCCGATGGAGTCGCGTTCAATCAAACGTTTACGCATCACCAAGACCAATTGCACTCGCAGTAGCTCATCGAATGCCAACCGCCGACGAGCCATCTCTTTTTCAGCGAAGGTCTCTGGAATATGAATTCCAAATAAAGCGTCTTGACGATCCATCAATTTGTACTTCTTACGCATTGCCTTTGGTAGCGGATCACCAATTCCGCGCGCTCGGCATCGATTCAAAGTTTCATCAATTGACTTCAGCACAACCCACGAAGGCAAATCAATCTTTTCGCTCTGCGGGTATACCGCCACAATGGGACGAGGTCGCTCATCGGGATCCCCCAAGACGTCCACTGTTGGGTTAGCCATTTGCTTCGTACCGTTAAATGAACCAAGTTTTCCGAATACCGCGACATACGAACCAACCTTCAGTTGTCGCTCGCGCCACGGTTGATTGAAAAATACAATTGACAATCGACCACTGCCGTCAGCAATTGTCGCCGTGACGCGCGACGGGCCACGCCGAGCTCCCTTGGGTGGACTCGAGACCGAACGCACTTCGCCGATCACTAATGAATCTGCGCCTTCAACCGCACTCGCAATTGTTGCTTCCTTCGTCCGGTCAATCCAACGACGTGGATAATGAGTCAGCAGATCGAGCAAGTTTTCAACACCGAACTTGGCGAAGCTTTCAGATCGCTTTCCCGCACCCACAGATTTGAGTCGCGTCATCGGCATACGCGATAACTCAGAAAATGAAATAGGACCGGTGGGAGCGGATTCAGTCACTCGTCACCGCGTCATTCGACGCCGAAAAGATATGGATACAAAGGCTGTCCGCCCTTGTGGCATTCAATCTGTACATCGGGACGTTCTGTTTCTAGCCACGTTCGCAAGGCTGAAGTTGTTGAAGCCGGCGCATCCGTGCCTTCAATGATTGTGACGATCTCACGCCCATCGGTGACGAGGTGTTGCAACAACGATATTGATGCCCCTTCAAGAGTTCCGTTGACTGTCACGATGCCGTCACCGCGAACCAAACCAATCCAATCACCCACGGTGATCGGGCCGGCATCGCTATTGGTGTCGCGAATTGATTGAGTCACTTCACCCGTGACCATTGCTTCGGTGGCTTCTGCCATTTCGGCAAGGTTTTCATCGACGCTGGCTTCAGGGTCGTACACAACAAGAGCGGCTAGAGCTTCGGGCATTGATTTCGTGAGAACAACCCGCACCTCTTTAGAGGTGAGTGCATTGAGTTGTTCAGCGACTGGAATGATGTTCTTGTTATTAGGCAAAACAATGACCTGTTGTGCGTTCACATGTTCTACTGCGTCAAGCAATTCAGCGGTTGACGGATTGAGCGTTTGTCCGCCCGTCACAACCCCTTGCACCCCGAGTTGCGCGAAGAGTTCTTCAAGACCATTTCCACTACACACGGCAACAACGGCTGTCGTTACTGCCGGCAAACCAGCGGCGGCACGTTGCGCATCGTGCACGGCATGCCGCTCAGCAACTTCTTCAAAAAGATCGGTGACACGAATTTGTTTCGGGCGACCACCAAGATCGATCGCTACTTCTATCGCCGCACCAATGTCATTGGTGTGCACGTGACAGTTCCAAATGCCGTCGCCACCCACGACAACAATGGAGTCACCGATTTCGCCCCAATCATTTTTGAACTGGTCGATTTTGCCATCTTCGAGATGCAAGAAATACATCACCTCGTAGCGGAGGTCGGCAACTGAAACTTCGCCGTGCGAATCAGGCGCAGTCATTGACATCATCGCTGGCAATGGCTCGTCGAGAGCGTCTCCCCCGATTGAGTCTTCTGGCAGTGGCATCGGGTCACCGTCAACAACATTGAGCGCGGCATCAAGTAACAACATGAAACCCGCGCCGCCAGCATCGACGACACCCGCCTCTTTCAAGACCGGCAAAAGATCGGGAGTGCGATCGAGCGACAGTCGCCCGGCGTCGCGTGCGGCACGCAATGTGGCGCCAAGAGTCGCCCCCGACGCGGCCGAAGCCTTGGCGGCTTCGCTGGCCTCACGCACCACCGTCAAGATGGTGCCTTCAATCGGCTTGAGTACCGCCTGATAGGCCGAGGCCGAAGCAGCGCTGAGCGCTTCGGCAAACTCGGTCGCTGTACTACCCGCCTTGGCAGAGAGCTTGCTTGAAAGTCCTCGCAAGATCTGCGACAAGATGACACCCGAATTTCCGCGGGCCCCCATAAGGGATCCGTGCGAAATGGCCTGGCAGGTCGGCTCGATCTCGGGGCCAGCCTG
>CALPPJ020000129.1 GCA_943325425.2 Bifidobacterium breve
GGAACCCGTTCGGCCCATATTTCATTCAGCGTTACCTGCACCCGTTTCGCGATTGCATATTGCTGGCTGCCGTTGTATTTATCAGCAGACATCTCGAGCGAAGCACCGTGACGTAGGTCAGGTATTCCCTTTGTATACATGCCGCCCGATGAAACCGTGACAACGCGTCCGCCTTGAAGTTCAGGCAATAGCAATGAGGTCATGAGGTACGGTCCAACCACATGCGACGCAATGGTTTGTTCAATACCGTCAGCCGAAACCTCACGCGAATTGAGAAGGGCTCCCGCGTTATGAACGAGGACATCGATATGACTCGTCAACTTTTGAATGTCGATACACGCCCGACGAACAGCAGCGAGATCGCCCATTTCAGCAATCACGGCTTCAGGTTTTCCTGCCACGCAATTGGGTTCAATTTCAGCAATGATGGCCGCCAACTTTTGGGAATTTCGTCCCACCAAAATCAACTTGGCACCGGTGGGCGCAAGTAACCGCGAAACTTCTGCTCCAAGACCCGAAGTTGGACCTGTAATGACCACCGTTTTACCGGTAAGGTCAAAATCTGAAATCTCAGACCAGTCACCAAGTTTCTTGCGAATCAAAAAGCCGATCTTGGAGAAGCCTGGAACAACTGCGAAGTCAAGAACTTTGCTCACAGTCGTTGAAATTGGCGACGAAGATGAGTGCGTGTTCACAGATTCATTGTGACAGAGAAATTCGTGGACCCGCAGTCGTACCAACAAGCTGATTCACTAAGATTCACACATGCGGCGATCTGTCACTTCAGCCATCTTGGGTTTGGGGGTCATGAGCGCGGTCTTGTCGGCTCTCGTGGGCTGTGGATCAAGTGACACAACTCAAGAGGCTGCAACGACTCCCTCTTCAACATCGCTCGCTCAGACAACCGAGCCCTTGACTTCAGACACTGTTGCGCAATCGCAAATACAAGAAGTGTCGGCAAACATCATCGGCACGCAAACATCCTTTTCTCTGACCGCAGAACTCGCCGAAAGTCCAGTGGTTTTTTGGTTTTGGGCACCTGGTTGAGGCACATGTAATCGAGAAGCCCCCTCGGTCGAGGAGGTCAGCGAAAAGTTCAGCGGAAAAGTTCGCGTTGTCGGTGTTGCCTGGAACGGCACTGACGATTCATACCTCGACTTCATTGATCGTCATTCGTTGACCTTTGAAAATCTCAATGACACTTCTGCCCTGATATTTAGCGAATACGACATTCCATCGCAACCAGCGTGGGCCTTCATTAATCAAGATGGAACAATTGAAACAAGATTCGGCGTTATCCCGCAAGATGAATTGGTCAAATTGCTTGCGGCACTAGGCAAATAGTTCTTGCTTGTCAGATTGAACGATTACGTGCGGGCAGAAATTTCCACGCGCACAGCGAACCAACGAGTGCGACTCCCGCACCAGTAAATGAAGCCGCGTGAAAGCCATGCATAAATGCTTCGCTTACCGCACTACGTATTGCTTCTGCGGCCTCTGGTGTTGGTGCCATTTCAGCAACCACAAAACCAGCACCGGCCGACTCCTTGGCAATCGCAACTGCTTCGTCGGGCATCCCGAAGTTGCCAATGAGTTCACCAATTTTTGGCCCGTAAAGGGACGCGAAAACTGATCCGCTAATTGCTACACCGAGCGTTCCGCCAACTTCTCGACCCACATCGTTGATTGCCGAGCCAATACCTGCTCGCTCAGCCGGCAATGACCCCATCACTGCATCGGTTGCCGGCGATGTCACAAGACCCAGCCCCGTTGCCAAAAACAACATGGCAATCACGATCATTCCCCAATACGAAGCATTGGCCCCGCTAAAGCCCATCATGACGAGCCCGATAGACATGTTGAGAAGACCATGCGCAACAATGCGTTTGGTTCCAAATTTCAAAGCAAGACGTGCGGCAATCGGTGCGGTGATTCCCGCACCAAAAGCGAATGGCAATGTGTGCAGACCCGACGAGAGCGTGCTGTACCCGCGCACAAATTGGAAATACTGAGTCACTAAAAATGTGAAACCAAACAACACAAAGAACGCTGTCGAGATTGACCCTGTCGCTGCCGAGATTCGCGGATTGCGAAAGACGCGTACATCAAGTAATGGTTCATCAGTTTTCAATTCACACAGAATGAACAATGCGAACAACATGATGGTCACTGCAAACGATGCCAATGTGCGGAAACTCATCCACCCTTGATGCGGACCTTCAATCACCGTGAACACCAACAGGCCAACCATGGCAATCGACAGGATGAAGCCCCTCATATCAATGGCCCTTGGATTTGGATCTTTTGATGATGGAATCAAAACCGCACCCAGTGCCAATGCGATAATTCCAACTGGCAAGTTAATCAAGAACACCGAACCCCAATAGAAATGTTCAAGCAAAATTCCGCCGCTGATTGGACCGAATGCAACAGCCATTCCCGAAACAGCTGACCAAACTCCGATTGCTTTGGCACGTTCAACGGGATCGCGAAAGACGTCAATCACAATTGCCAGCGTCGCTGGGAAGATCGCCGCAGCACCGATACCCATCGCTCCTCGCGCAATGATCAATGCTCCCGTTGATTCCGCAAATGAAGCCCAGACCGAGCAAGCCACAAAGGCCACCATGCCGAACTGAATGACACCTTTGCGTCCGAGGCGATCACCCAAAGCGCCAAAGGCCAGCAGCAAACAGGCAAAGACCAACGCATACGAGTCAACAATCCATTGCAAACCGCTTGTTGACGCCCCCAGTTCACGAGACAAAGTCGGCAAAGCCACATTGATGATGAGGTTGTCGACGACGACCATAAACAAGCTGATACAAAGCACCGGCAAGATGAGCCAGCGGCGTTTTTGCACAACAAGATTGGGATGAATATTCATACTTGACACTGTCTAGTAGAAAACCTAGATAATGTCAAGTTATGGCTTCAACGAAATCTGAGTCGCTGCGACGAACGGTGCTTGATGCGGCCGTCGCTATTTCGGCCGCCAGTGGCCCCGACGCGATTTCGATGCGTGAAGTCGCTCGCGAAGCCGGAGTTTCACACCAGGCCCCCTACCACCACTTCACCGACCGGTCGGGAATATTTGCCGCGATTTGCGAAGAGGGATTTCGCCAATTATCTGAATCTTTGCTCGCGCCCCGCCCTTCAATTGACTCAAATATGTGCGAGGCGTATGTGCACTTTGCTCTGCAAAACCCTGGGCATTTTCGCGTGATGATGCGTAACGACCTATGTCAACTCGCTGATTATCCAAGTGCTCGATTTGAAGCCGATCGTGCCTTTGACATTCTTGTTGAAGAGGTGAAGTCATTACTCGGCGAAGGCGCCGACAGTGAAGTCGTCAAAACGCAGACTGCCTATATGTGGTCAGTCGGTCATGGTTTGGCAACACTGCTACTTGATGGTCCGCTCGAACTCAAACTCGAGGGCATTGATGACATGAATGCGTTTATCCATCAGGTGTCACGGACCGCAGTAGCATCCATTCGCAAGTGATAAATCGAAGGGCTACTCATGCCGAAAAAGACTTCTTTCGTGACAGTCGTCCTAGCCATCGCAGTCCTGCTCTTTATCGCTATCAACGCAATCGATTCAGATAACACCGAAGTAGCAGACTCAATCGCTACATCAACTGAGTCGACAACTTCGTCGCCAAGCGAGTCTCTACTTACTACCGATTCGCCAATACTTACTGAGCAATCAATAGATGTCGCACAGGTGATCACGACTGTGGAGGCACAGACAAAAGTCGTTGCCACTTTGGGAATCGGCAGTGGGCCAGGCGACATTGCATTTGAAGAATGCGTTGAATGTGAACCATTACTTCCTTGGGCACCGGTGCAACTTAATGATGGTCGAATTATCATCGCGGACGGTGTCAATCATCGCTGGGTTCTTTTGAGTGATGGCGAATCATCAGAGTACGAGTGGCCTAATTCAGTCGTTGCCTCGGCACAACCAGTCATCGATGACGCTGACCGTGTGTACGTGATCGTGCAAGGACCGCTTGGCAAGGGCGGAGAGAACCAAGCCGAATTGTGGGTCTACGAAGTAACCAACTTCGCCGAACCAATCCTTCGCTACCCAGCCTCGTCAATCTTTGGTTCAACGATTGATCTCTCCCCCGAAGGTGTCTCAATTAATGGTGTACTGATCGATGGCCTGACACCACAGATCAAAGATCGCCCTCAAGTTGCGTTCGTTTCATTTGATACGAGTGATCCAGACGACTCAACCCGAGTCAAAGTCACTTGGCCTGGTCACACGACAAACACCTTCATCTACGGAGAAGGCGAGTCTCCAGAACTTTTTGGTCCGATGCCCGCCCTTGAACAGGGAGATGTCTTGATGCAACTCCTGATTGACGGGCAATATTTTGTAGACCGGCTATCAGTTGATGGCACGGTCACAAGAATGGGCGTTGCTCCCAATGGTTCAGTATTTGGCGCTGCCTGGGCTGATCCAACTGGTTTTTTACAACTTGAACCCGATGTTCCGAGTACACGATGGCAGATCGTCCATTACGTTTTGGCCGACTTGATGTGAACTGAGTTGCACCAATAACCGAGGCCAATGTTGGCATCGCTAAAGCAAGCGTGACAGGCTCAAGGTATGCAGTTTGACATCGCAATAATCGGAGGTGGACCCGGAGGTTCATCGGCCGCAATTTCAGCTGCACGGGCCGGACTTCGCGTCGTCTTATGCGAAAAAGGTCCATACGGTCGCGACAAAGTATGTGGCGATGGCTTAACACCCCGAGCCATTGGTGCTCTCAATGATCTAAACATTGATCATTCAGTTGCTCATCGCATTGATGGTCTGCGCATGATTGCTGGCAAGAAGCAGCGCGAACTTTTGTGGCCAACGACTGATCGCTTCCCACATCATGGTGCGGTCTGGCCTCGACAGAAATTTGACAATCATTTGCTAGACGTAGCGATTGAATCTGGCGCTGATGTTCGTTTCAATGCCGAGGCACTTCCCGTCATTGAAGAAGGAGTTGTTGTTGGCGTTGAAGTTAACGGCGAAGTCTTGCGCTCGTCACTTGTTGTCTTGGCAACTGGTGCTCAAGGTTCGGCCGCAAAAATGCTCGGTGCGGTTCGTGATCCCGATGAAACCTTTGGATTAGCCATTCGTGCC
>CALPPJ020000130.1 GCA_943325425.2 Bifidobacterium breve
GGAGCAAGGGGCTACAAGGAACCGCGAATCAGTGGATCACTCGAGGCACATCTTGCGCATCGCTACGGCTCAGATACTTCGGTCATCCAAGCATTGATCGCAACAGATTCACGACTATCTGAAACGCTCATTACAGGCCTTCCATACATCAAAGCCGAAGCGATCTATTCAGTCATTCACGAAATGGCACTCAGCCTTGATGACATTTTGTCGCGTCGAACTCGGGCACTTCTCTTTGATCGCGAAGCCACCCGTCAGGCCGCACAATCGGTCGCAGAACTTGTTGCCCCATTTGCGGGATGGGACGAACAGCGCATCGAAAAAGAAGTTCTTGCCTTCCACGAAATTTGCGAACACGAAGCAACAATGGGCACCCTGCCCGAAAATCAACTGTATTCCTGAGCGGAGAATGACATGACTGGTAAGACTTTTTCTCGAGAGATCACATCGCCGATTGATCTCAAACAAAATGGGCAGACTCCCGCGCGCAATCATTTGCAACATCGCACCATTGCACTCACTGACCAACAAATCGCTGATCTCGCAAAAATCTGCGAAACAATTACTGCACCAATCGAAACGGCGTTGGCAAGTCGCGACTGGTGGCCGCTCAGCATGCACTGGGCGATCGCCGGCGAAGTGCCCGCACGAGCTGCAGCAATTGTTCGACCCACATCGACCGAACAAGTTTCACAAGTTCTCTCATACTGCAATGAAAACAACGTTCCATTAACTGCTGCCGGCGGGCGAAGTGGAGTGTGTGGCGCTTCAATTCCTTTGTATGGCGGCGTCATTTTGGACACCACCGCGATGCAAGGCGTTATTGCACTTGATGACGACTCACTCACAGTCGAAGTTCTACCTGGAACGTTTGGCCCCGACCTAGAAGCACATATTCAGTCTTTGGGATTCACTGTTGGTCACTACCCGCAAAGCTTTGATATCGCGACCGTCGGGGGTTGGGTGGCTTGTCGCGGAGCCGGCCAGTACTCAACGCGTTACGGCAAGATCGAAGACATGGTCGTTGCACTTGAAGTCGTACTCGCTGATGGCACGATTATCACGACCGGTGGCTCACCTCGCGGCGCCAGTGGGCCCGATCTCAATCAAATCTTCATTGGTAGTGAGGGAACACTTGGCGTTGTGACCCGCGTCTGGCTCAAGTGTCATCCGGTCGCAACGTTAGAACGTCGCGCTGCATTTGGATTCGCCACATTTGAAGATGGCCTTGACGCCTGTCGTCGCATCATGCGCCGCGGCGCAACTCCCGCCGTACTTCGTTTGTATGACGCACCCGAAAGCCAACGTGGACAAGGTGGCGATGGAGTCGTATGCGCGCTTCTCGTTCTTGATGAGGGCGATGTTGCCTCGGTAACTGCATCGATGAACATCGTCGAAGAAGAATGTCTAGCAACGATTGGTTGTCTTCCCCGCGATATCGAAACAGTTGAACGCTGGATGCACCACCGCAATGACACCAGCGCGCTACAGGCCCTCACCAAAAAAGGGTTTGTCGTTGACACCATGGAGATCGCGGCACCATGGTCAACCCTTCCCGCAATCTTTAATGCCACTCGCGCCGCGATGCTCGAAGTTCCGTACGCGCGCTCCTCAACTTGTCACTTGTCGCACAGTTACATCGATGGTGCTTGTTTGTACTTCACCTTTGCGGCTAATCCGCCTGCAGAAGAAGTTGAGAAAACGTATGTCGCGCTGTGGGATGCGGGCACTCGTGCAGTTCTTGCTCACGGCGGAAACCTCAGTCATCATCACGGAGTCGGACTCAATCGTTCGCGCTTTGTACAAGAAGCGCTTGGTTCGGCGTTTAATGTGCTTGTCGCGATGAAAAACTCCATGGATCCGCGTGGCATCTTGAACCCCGGAAAGATGGGGCTTCCGCTCCCTGATTATTTGGAGGCAACACAGTGGCCATAAGTTCAACGTCCGGCAGTCCAACTTCGTCCCGTTGGGACGTTGCCGCAATACGCGCTGGGGCATCCGTTGCATTGGTATTCGCCGTTCCATTTTCCATTGCGGCACGCATTTTCTCCGATAGCGGTCTCGCTGTCATTTTGTCACTGTGTGCGGCGATCGGATTTTTGTTAGGCGCCGCCGTTGCCGCATGGCATCAACAACGTCGCACACCACTTTCACATGCCATTGTCACCGCGGCATTGAGTTACATCATCCCGCAAACAGTTTTCATCATCATCAAGTTGGCTCGTGGCGGTGAAGTGCGTTGGCTTGGCGTCTTTTTCAACTTGACAGTCACCTTGACCGTCGGTGTCATCGGCGGGTTTATCGGATCAACGATGCAGAAGAACGGCGCTGTTCCCAAAGGACGTCGGTCATGAGCACATCAATTCTGGTGATTGATGTCGGTACAAGTGGTTTACGCGCCGCCGTCGTTCGACCCGACGCAACTGTCGCTGCAATGCACTATCGCGAGTTTGTGCCTCAGTCACCATTTTCCGGCCTTGTTGAATTTGATGCCACCGAAATGGCCCGACTCGTCCTTGAAGTCGCTCATACGTCACTTGCCGAAGCAGGCCCAGTCGCGGCAGTTGGCATTACAACTCAACGGGCCTCAACCATCTTGTGGGATCGCTCAACAGGTGTTCCGCTCGGACCTGCTTTAGGTTGGCAAGATTTACGCACCGTGGGCGAATGCATCATGGCGAAGGCCGAGCACGGACTGGCGTTAGCTCCAAACCAAACGGCAACCAAGGCTGCATGGCTCCTGAAAACATACGTCGGCGACGAACAAGCCATTGCTGCACGCGCTGACAACTTATGTATCGGCACAGTTGACAGTTGGATTGCCTGGACACTCTCGCAAGGAACCCTGCATGTCACTGATCACAGCAATGCCGCGGTGACTGGTCTTGCTGATGTGTTATCTCATGACGACATTCGTTGGCATGAACGCGCCTGTTCAGTATTAGGTGTACCAATCAGAATGTTGCCGACTCTTGTTGCGTCATCGGGCATCATCGGACTGGCAACTGCTTTGCCTGGTTCGCCACCAATCGCGTCCATCGCCGGCGACCAGCAGGCATCGCTCATCGGTCAATCATGCGTTCGTCGCAATATGGCGAAGTGCACTTTTGGCACGGGCGGCATGATGAATGTGTGCCTCGGCGAGAGCAAACCTGTTTCGGCTGAGCGCAGTCGAAACGGAACATTCCCAATTGTCGGCTGGAGTCAGGTGGCCAACGATGCTTCTCATCTGGTGACCTGGGGAGCCGAAGCAATCATGTTGTCAGCTGGCACCAATGTTGAATGGCTCCGCGACGACATGGGTCTCATTTCCACAGCTGAAGAAAGTGATGCGGTCGCTCGAGCCTGTCAAACGTCCGACGGAGTTGTTTATGTGCCCGCACTTCTTGGCCTCGGAACTCCGCACTGGGATTACGGCGCACGAGGAGCCCTCTTCGGCCTCACCCGCGGATCAACTCGCGCTCATATTGTTCGGGCGGTCCTCGAAGGTGTCGCCCACCGTGGTGCCGACCTTTTGGAGGCCATCGAGACTGACTACCCCAATGTGTCGGTACCCGAAATCAGGGTCGACGGCGGGATGAGTCGTAACCCCACTTTTATTCAGGCACTAGCCAATGCCACCAACCGACCAATCTCGGTCTCTCCGATCACCGAGGCCACCACGCTCGGGGCGGCATATTTGGCTGGTTTGGCCGTCGGAACTTGGTCAAATCTTCAGGAAATTGAGTCTTTGTGGTCACCACACGCCACCGTTGACCCGCAGTCCAACTACGATCGTCCTGCGGTTCGCGCCCAGTGGGAGCGGGCTGTGACCCGTGCCGCCGGATGGATCACCGAACTTTCGAGTCTCGACTTCTAGAGTTTGGAGTTGCTCTTGCCAGTCTCGGCACATAAGGCTGTCGATAAGAGTTTGTGAAAGGAACCCCGTGACCGCTTCGAAGATCATCAGCGATAGCCCAGTTCGACCTACCGAGGCCGACACCGAGCTTCTCGCATCGGCTCAAGCCACTGCATTGGCAGTACGCGATCTCTACCATGCCGCTGTTGAAGCGGGTGCTGGTGGCGATCATGTGGCCAGCCTTGTCGCAATCGCCGCCCACCATGACGCCTATGCCCAAGCAATCTCGTCGTTGATTGGACGCGCTGCTCCGCAGGCACGCGACAGCAAACTGTTTGCGGCTAACAAAGCCGACTTTGGTGCTGACACCACGGCTGTTGCCCTGGCTGCCCACACTCTTGAAAATGATCTTGTTGCCGCCCACACCGAAGTTGTTGGCGCACTTGAAGGAACTGAAGGCGCCGCACTTGTGGCGTCAATGATCATCATCGAAGCCCGCCATGTTGTGGCGTTAGCAACGATCGCGGGCAAGTCACCTGTCAGTGACACCGATTTGTTTTTAGTCACCCCCGAGGCTGCAACAGCAGACGCTCAGACCACGACGACCATCGCCTGATTCGGAGATCATCATGAACAACTCACATCGCGAAGAACTTCATACTTTCTCCAAAATTGTCAAGGCAACCCAAGGTGCCGACTTTGGTCCGGCTCTGCAGTCGTCGCTTTCTCGTCGCCGTTTCTTCATCGCTGGAGGCGCCACCATTTCGTTTGGTGCACTTCTCGCAGCGTGTGGTGGTTCGACAACAACAGAGATCGCTCGAATCGGCAACGCTCCTGAAAAGACTGAACTCGTTGACGCCCCAGTCACTGATATCGCTCTGTTGCGCACTGCGACATCGCTTGAACACAATGCCATCTTTGTTTACGAAGCCGTTGCAGCCGCCGGCCTTTTGTCAGGTGATGCCGCCACTTTGGCCGCTCGTTTTTTGAGTGACCACAAGGCCCACGCCGAAGCAACCGCATCGCTTACTGAGAAGTTGGGTGGCAAGGCTTTCAGCGAACCCAACCCGCGTTTGCAATCGATCTACATTGAGCCCGCTTTGCGACTCATCGCCGGCGACAAAGCCTCAGGAGTCTCGGCAACCGACGATCCCGTAGCCGACGTTCTGGCCTTGGCTTACGCCTTGGAAACCATTGCTGGTTCGACCTACCAGGTCTATGTCCCGATGTTGGCCGACCCCGCATTGCGCAGTGCTGCCATCGGA